>JBDNIA010000454.1:0-1993 GCA_041688525.1 Crocinitomicaceae bacterium
ATAAAAAATCATCGAATAGGGAGGGTGTCGCTGAAAATAAAAAACTTAATACTGAATTGCTTTTTGTTAACCTGGTAAAATCTGAAGAAAATTTTTCACCAACGACAATGTACGATGATTATGCTATCAATGAAAAATTATTTCATTGGCAAAGTCAAAATGCTGCTGGACCAGAAACTTCGAAAGGGATGTCATATATTAATCATCTTAAAAATAAGAAACGCGTTTTAATTTTTATAAGAGAAAGAGCGAAGGATGAATTCGGAAATTCGATGGGTTTTGTCTTTATTGGAGATGGCGAATTAAAAGAATATTCTGGCTCAAAACCTATGAATGTCAAGTGGGGATTGAGCGAGCCAATCCCAAATTATCTTTGGAAAGATGCCGCTAAATTGTTGGTTGGATAGGATTGATAAAAAGTTTTCTCACTCAACCCCAACAACCTTCTCCACACAATTCATTCCATCAATAGCCGCGCTTACAATTCCACCAGCAAAACCGGCACCTTCTGCGCAAGGATATAAACCTTTTACTTCGGGGTGTTGCATTGTTTCGCGATCGCGGGGGATTTGGATTGGATTTGATGTTCTTGATTCAGGAGCGTGAATAACGGCGTCGTTGGAGATGAAACCTTTCATTTTTCTGTCGAAATCTAGGAAACCTTGGCGCAGGCGAGAGGCGATGAAGTCAGGAAGGACTTTGTTTAAATCTACACTCGTTATGCCGGGTAAGTAGGAGCTTCTTGGGAAATCACTTGAAACTTTTCCGTCAATGAAATCTTTCAAACGTTGTGCAGGGACATTCTGCGTTTTTCCCGCAGCTACCCAACAATCGTGTTCTACTTTTTTCTGAAAATCAAGGCAAACCATTGGATTGTCTTTGTCTTCGAAATCTTCTGGTCCAACGCTGATGACAATTCCAGAATTGGCGTATGGATTATTGCGTTTTGATGGCGACCAACCGTTTGTAACTACTTCGCCTGGAGCAGTGGCGCAAGGTGCGATAATTCCACCTGGACACATGCAAAAACTAAAAACGCCCTTGTCTTTCACTTGAGTAACCAAAGAATAGGCAGCAGGCGGCAAATATTCGTCACTCAAACGACCGTGGTATTGTAATTGATCAATAAAATCTTGGCTATGCTCTACACGAACGCCTAAGGCAAACGGTTTAGCGTTGATTTTAATTTTTTTATCGAAGAGCAATTGGAAAATATCGCGAGCGGAATGTCCTGTTGCTAGGATGAGGTTTGTTACTGGAACAATTTCATCTTCATTTATTGTAATCGATTTTATGGCATGATTTTCAACCGAAAAATCAGTCATTTTTGCATCGAAATGTATTTCGCCACCTGCACGGATAATTTCTTCTCGCATAGCAACGATAATTTGGGGCAATTTGTTCGTGCCAATATGCGGATGTGCTTCAATTAGGATATCACGATCGGCACCAAAATGAACGAAAAGTCCGAGTGTTCGATTGACGTCACCACGTTTTTTACTTCTTGTATAAAGTTTACCGTCAGAATATGTTCCCGCTCCACCTTCACCAAAACAGTAATTAGATTCAGGGTTCACTATATGATTTTTATTCAATTCGGCTAAATCTCTGCGCCGTTCTCGAACATCTTTTCCCCGCTCATAAATCACAGGTTTTATGCCTAATTCAATCGCTCGAAGTGCAGCAAATAATCCAGCTGGTCCAGCGCCTATTATGTGTATGATTTTTGACGAATCAACTTTTTTTGGTTCGTAAAACACTTCTTCAGGCCAAGCTTCATTGGCATCAATAACTTCAAAAGTTGCATTTATTTTGATGTCCCGTTTCCGAGCATCAACAGAACGTTTTTTCCAGCGAAATTGGAAACTTTCTTTAGGACGATTGAGTATTTCGCTTAATTGAAATGTAATAAACTCTGTATCTGAAACTTGTTCAGGTGTCAAAAAAAATTGTGCACTTTCCATAATTATCCTTCGAATACTATGGACAATCC
>JBDNIA010000455.1:0-2952 GCA_041688525.1 Crocinitomicaceae bacterium
AGGTTAACAATCAGATCAGAACGAACTTCATATTTAATGCAGGTTCAGGTCAAGTTGAATTCCCTATTGTGTTGAATCAAGGTTCAAATACAGTTGAAATTAAAGGAACGAATGCAGCTGGAACAGATACGAAATTAACAATAATCATTCTTCGCGAAATAACAACAATTGAGCCGCCACTCGTATATTTTACGGATCCTTCAAATAGTCCAACAACCGTTTCAAGGAACAACTTCACCATTAAAGGTAAAGTCCTTAACGTTGAAAGTAATCAAAATATCGTGTTCAAGCAAAATGGGGCGATTCGAGCAAATTTCAACTTCAATCCGGCAACAGATGAGTTTGTATGCACCGTAGTTATGAATCCTGGACAAAACATATTTGAATTATATGGCACAAATGCGGCAGGGACAGCATCAGATCAAACTGTAATTGTTTATGAACGCGCCGCACCAAAACCACCCGTGGTGACTATCTCAAATCCTAATGCAAGTCCCGCAAGCACAAATAATGCAAATTACCAATTCGTTGGAACGGTTCTTAATGTAACTTCAAAAAGTCAAGTGTCATTTCAATTAAATGGCCAAACTAGCAATGGGTTTACCTTTAATTCAAACAACGGATCTGTTGTTTCTAATCTCGTATTAAATTCTGGTGTAAATACAATTACACTAAAAGGAACGAATGCTGATGGAACAGATAGTAAAGATGTTGCGCTCGTTTACAGACCTGCCCAAACGACTCAGTCGCCGCTTGTAACGTATATCGCGCCTTCTTCTAATCCTAAGAGTATCGTGGACTTTACGTATCCTGTTCAAGCTTCAGTTACCAACGTAAGTTCACCGAGCGGAATCAGTATTATTTGTAACAGTCAAAACATTACCGTTTACAATTTCAGTAATGGCTTATTGAGCTTTAACTTAAATCTTATTCAGGGAGCAAATGTGCTGACTGTTATAGGTTCAAATGCGGTAGGAAGCGACTCGAAAACAACGACAATTATTTATCAGCCTGCCGCAACAATCTTGCCTCCGGTTGTGAATTTCATCAATCCGGCTTCAAATCCGTCATTCGTTCAAATTGGAAACTCTGCTGTTCAGGCAAATATTTTAAACGTCGCCTCTAAAAGTGATATCTCAGTGAAAATAAATGGAATTTCAACGAACAATTTCACCTATTCCACGACATCAAAAATGGTCAACTTCAACACTTCACTAATTATTGGGGCGAACAGCATTGAAATTAAAGGAACAAATTCAGCTGGCACAGATCTCAAAACTACAACCATCATCTTCCGTGAGCCAATCGATTTAATCGCTCCGACAGTCACAATTACGCAGCCTAATACTTCCCCATTAACTGTGAATAATAAAACGTATACCGTTTTAGCAGACATTACTGAAGTTACTAATACTAGCCAGGTTATTGTTCAGGTAAATGGAAATGCTGTAAGCGGTTATAGTGTAAATATTGCCCAGCAGAAAATTGTGTTCCCAATGAATTTAACGCATGGGAATAACGTGATTTTGATAACCGTCACGACCAATACAGGCAGTGATTCAGATACCAAAACGATTAACTATCAAAAACCGGTAGTTGTGATTCCACCGACTATTATCTATACGTCTCCTAACTCTTCTGGAACAACAATTGAGTACAATCAATTTACAATGTCTTCGAAGGTTTTAGCTGTGGATACAAAGCAACAAATTATCTTGAAAAAAGATGGACAGGTTGTTAATTCATCTGCTTATAGTTTCAACGCTCCGACAAACACTTTGAGCTACCCCTTGACTCTAATGACAGGGAACAATATATTCGAAATAACAGCTAGTAACGACGGTGGCATGGTGAGCTCAACAACAAACATTACGTATCGACCTAAAGTAATTCCATGTGACAAGCCAGTGATTGATTTAATTAATCCCACATCTAATGGGCAGGAAGTTGATTCTAGCGAAATGGTATTTCAATTCAAGGTAACTGGCGTAACAAGTCCCGCTCAAGTACAATATATTTTCAATGGAGCTTCAATAATTAATGATGGCAGAGGTAGCGCTAATTACAGTATTTCTACAACTCTTAAAAAAGGGAACAATACGCTAGAAGTTATTTCCACAAACACATGTGGAGAGACGCATTTGACTACTGTTGTAAACTACAAACCGAAAGATGTTCCCTGTTTATTACCCCTTATTTCACCAATAGCTCCTGCGGCACAAAATACTACAACAGAAAATGCTGGTATTTTAGTACAACTTGGGTTTGTAAACATTACGAACGCGAATCAGATCATAATGAAAGTCAACAACCAATTTAAAACCTTTGATTTTGACGCCGCACAGTGCATCTTAACAACAGAAGCTAATTTGAATGTTGGATTAAACATTATAACAATTGTTGCCACGAATACTTGTGGTTCGACAACTTACACCTACAATGTTACCAAAATTGCTTGTTCAGCTCCAAATATGTCCTTGATTTACGCAAATGTGACGAACAACCAGAGAACGTTTGCTTCCTCGATTTTGATTAGTTTGAGTTTGACTGAAATTGACAATAACAACCAAATTCAAGTTACGCTTAACAACAAACCAATTGCCTTTAATCTCTCCACTTCTACAAATATTCTGGAAGTAAACTATGGTATAAACATCGGCTTATCTGTTTTCAAAATAATCGTTACGAATAACTGTGGAACAAAAGTCTATGTGCACAGTGTGGCAAGAGAAAAGGCTCCAACACGAAATGCCCCAACTGTTTCTATCACAAATCCTGAGAATAATTCTACAACCGTTAATTCAGGGCTATCCCAAATTACTTTCTCGACGACAGATGTCACGGATGATGCCGAATTGATACTCACAGTGAACGGACAAAATATTGCTTTCTCTTTTGATAGATTCACTAATAGTGGAACAGCAACAATTAATTTACAAGCAGGAACAAATA
>JBDNIA010000456.1:0-3780 GCA_041688525.1 Crocinitomicaceae bacterium
ACAAAATATTACAACAGAAAAAAGCGCATTGGAAAGAATTTCATTGCTGCGTCCAGTTTCTTATCAATACAAAAATTCATTAGGTATTGCTCTTCCATCTGTCAACCAACACGGCTTCATTTCGCAAGAATTGGCAGAAGTATTTCCAGAGTTAACAAAAGACATTACCCAACCTATTTTTGATGAAAATGGTAAAATCAATTCGGAAATATCCTACAAAGCAATCAACTATGTTGGTCTTATTTCTGTATTGACCGCTGGTATCCAAGAACTAAACACAGAACTTACGGCTGTTCGTGAAGAATTGAACGAATACAAAGCCAACGACAATGTGCGCAGTCAATTGTTGCAAAACAACAATACGGTAAAAGGTTATTCCATGGAGCAAAACACACCGAATCCTTTTGACGACAGAAGTGTAATCCGTTACCAATTGGCGACAGGAGTAAATCAAGCATCAATCACTATTTTCAACTTAAACGGTGGTTTTGTAAAAGACTGCGCAATTGATGGAAACAAAGGTGAAATCACTGTTTTGGCTTCTGAAATAGGAAAAGGAATGTTCATTTACAGCCTTACGCAAAATGGACAGGAGATTTTGTCTAAGAGAATGATTGTGAAATAGTATTTTGATATTTAGAAAATTAGAACCTCCTCGAGCATTGTCTTATGGGGGTTTTTTGTTATTAAATAGCTATGACAAACGATTATTTTTAGCACGTTTAAAAAAGTAGTATTTGATTTGTAAAAATTTGCAAGCTTGTTCATTCGTAGAAAGAAATAAGATTCCACATTTGTTTGTTTCGTGTGAGCGATTATCTTTGATAAGCTAAATAAAAACAGCGCATGCTCGAAATTTCCAAAATAACGAAAACATACGGTCATCAATTTGCCTTGAAAGATGTTTCTTTTGCATTGCAAGAAGGTGAAATATTTGGTTTGCTTGGCCCGAATGGTGCAGGGAAATCAACGTTGATACGTATTGTAAATCAAATCATTGAACAAAATTCTGGTTGGATAAAATACAAAAATGATCTTTTTAGGAGAGAACATTTAAGGAACATTGGTTATTTGCCAGAGGAACGAGGTTTGTATCGTGGAATGACGGTTGAAGAGCATGGAATATTTCTCGGAAGATTGAGAGGAATGTCTTCAAAAGAATCAAAAGATGCCCTAAAATATTGGTTGGAAAGATTTGAAATCGACGAATGGCGCAAAAAAAGAATTGAAGAACTGTCCAAAGGAATGGCGCAAAAAGTTCAATTTATATTCACCGTTCTTCATCAACCCAAACTAATTATTCTCGATGAGCCTTTCAGTGGTTTTGATCCGCTGAACGTTGAATTGATTAAAAAAGAAATTCAAAGTCTAAAAGCACAAGAAAGAACCGTTTTACTTTCCACACACAACATGAACAGTGTTGAGGAAATTTGCGACAGAGCGGTTTTGCTGCATAAAGGTGAAATTTTGCTAGAAGGTGAAGTTTCTGAATTGAGAAATGAGTATAAAACAGGACATTATGTCGTTCGCTTTGAAGGGAATATGATAGGTTTTGTCAATGCGCTCTGGTCCGGATTTCAAATTATTGAAACGAGGGAATTCGGAAATAATCGATTCGAAGCTGATTTAGAATTGGTTGGCGATAGTTCAATTGATACGCTCATGCATGTTTTGATTGGTCATGTGAAAGTAGAAGCGATTTACGAAAAATTGCCTGGTATGCAAGAGGTATTTATTCAAGCCATCGAATCGGTGCAAAATGTAGTTGAAGATGAGAAATAGTTGGATAATCGCGATGCGCGAATGGCGCGAAAGAGTTGGTTCGAGAGGCTTTATCTTGTTCTCGATTACGGGACCTATGACAGTTTTAACAGTTTTATATATGTTGTTCGCTTATGGCGGTAAAACAGCAACGAAATGGACTATTTTAATTACTGACCCGGCAGGATTATTTGGAGACAAAATAATGGCTAAAACGGATAGCAATATTCGGTATTCTTTCGCGGATGGTTACGTTGAAATAAAAGAGTTTGCAAACGGAAATCGGTTTCAAAATTTCGACGCTATGGTTGAAATCAATGAAAAAGTGCTTTCAAATAAGTCGGGTTTTGTTTTCTATCGACAAATACCTTCCAAAAATTTAGAGAAAAGAGTTCAGTATCAAATTGAGCGTCGTTTAGAGGAAATATTAATAAAACGCTTTACCGATTTGTCTTTGTCCGACTTCAAAAAAATTAAACAGCCCTTGAATCTAAGTTTTAGAAATGTTTATGATCCGCATGATCAGTCTCAGGATAAGCGCGCTTGGGTTGGCTTATTTTTCGGACTTGTAATCTTTATTTTTATCGCTCTTTTCGCTATGGGATTAATGCGAAGCATAAGTCGTGAAAAAAGTAATAGAATCGTAGAGGTGCTTTTGGGTTCTGTTCGGCCAATTCAACTAATGTTCGGCAAAATTTTGGGCATCGGAATGGCAGCTCTGTTGCAGTTTAGTATTTGGCTTGTCGCCATAACTATTGGGTTGACCTTGATGCGAAATACTTTGTTTCCTGGTTATCTTTCCGCTAATTTAAACAACGGAATTCAAGTAGTAGATGAGGTTCAGAATTCACGACAATTTGAAAAGCAGTTTACAGATTTCGAATACAATGAATTTGTTGATCTAGTTTTTGAACGTGTTCAATTTGGACCAATGATTTCAGCTTTTGTCCTTTGCTTATTGGGTGGTTATTTATTTTATTCTTCGATATTTGCAGCTGTCGGGGCTTCAGTTGGATCTGAAAGCGATGGACAACAATTTGTCATTCCTTTAGTTCTGTTGCTCTGTTTTGGTGTTTATGCTGGATATTTTGCCTTGGCAAATCCGCAAGCTGCACTAACGACATGGTTCTATTATTTGCCCTTTACTTCACCAGCTGTTGTTTTGGTGAAGTTAGCGCAAGGTTTTAATCCTGGTGAAGCATATTCTTTACTTTTAGCGGGTTTCATATTACTAGTTTCAAGTATTCTCATGCTTTGGATCTCTGCCCGTATATATAAAAATGGAATCCTTCAATTTGGGCACCGATTGAAATTAAGTCATTTCTTTAAATGGACAAAAAACATTTAAATGAGAAAGGCGATTATCGATTTGGGGACCAATACTTTTAATTTACTTATTGCGGATCTACAAGGTACAAATTTTGAGATTGTACATAATGAAAAAGAAGGAGTTGCAATCGGTATGGGAGGAATCAATACCAATTTAATAACCACTGAATCAATGTTGAGAGGAGAAAAGGCGATTAAACATTTCCTTTCAGTTTGCTTGGAAAAAAAGGTCGATAAAATTCTTGCATTTGGAACTTCAGCATTGCGAGATGCTTCCAATACATCAGATTTTCTAGAGATGCTGAAAAATGATTGTGACTTAAATGTGCAGGTTATTTCTGGTAAATTGGAAGCAAAATTGATTTATAACGGTGTTCGACAAGTCTACAATTTTGATAAAAAAGCCGTTATCGTTGATATTGGTGGTGGAAGTACGGAAATCATTTTTGCGAACACAAACGGCCCAACAGAACTAAAAAGTCTAAACATTGGTGTTTCGAGGATTTATCAAAAATTCAAATTTCAAGATCCTTTTTGCGATAATGATATTCGGTTAATTCGTGATTTTTTAGAAGCAGAATGTGATGGTTTTCTGGACGATAGAAACGAAGAAATTATGATTGGTTCAGCAGGTAGTTTTGAAACCTTTTGGGAAATGACCCATGAAATAGAAATGCCAGAAGAAAAACG
>JBDNIA010000457.1:0-4656 GCA_041688525.1 Crocinitomicaceae bacterium
ATAGAAATGTTACAATTTTCGTTGTATAAAATGAAAACTTTTAAAGACGAAGGGATTGTCAACTAAAAAATCATACCATGGATAAAGGATAGCGTCTTCCGTAGACATATCTATTAATTGAAATTTTTCTAGAATATCATCGTACAGTATCAAAGCAAATTTGACGTTCGTGTTTTTGGTAAACTCGATAATATCTTCGGCATAAATTGCCCGACGATTGTTGTCAAAAAAACCTGTAAACTTGTCTTCAACCGTATATTCAAGCCCAGCTCCGCTCCACGCATACTCATCTTTTGAAAAGAAAAATGATTTACCAATTTGCTTTTTGTAACCAATAATTTTCTCGTCGTGTCTTAATCTAAATCGATTGGAATCATTTGCCATTTTTCTTTTGCTCCTCTAAAAATTCAGTGTGCTTTTTCATTCGTTTCATCATCCATGTCTTTGTAAAAAACATCATAAAGCAAATTAAAGTGAAAACATAATAATAAACCCAAGTCTTATATCCTTCAACTATACAGAAATAAGTAACAACTGCAAATGTTACAATCGATGCCCCCAGCCAGAAAAAACGCATTATTTTATTATAGATTTCCATAATTTTCTAAAAATATTGAGTCAAAGATAAAAAGTAAAAATAGATGACTATTTATTCATATTAATTCGTCCAGTTGGACGAAGAAAAGTAAAAGTGCTAAAATCCTGTTTTGTGCGAACGCCTTGTCCGTAAAGTATCCCTTTTGGAGATTTAATAACAACACTCTTTTCGGTAAAAATAACACTGTCTTTTTGGTTCCACAGTAATTCCTCCGTTTCCATATGCTGTTCCTTTTCGTAATTATATAAACGGACGGAGTCCCGGACCAACATTGTGCCTTCAGCTGGTCGGATTTCACCATAAAGCGAAGTTAATGTTGAAACAACTTGACCGTCCGCATCGTAAAAATCGACTTTCAGACCATCTTTAAATTTCGTTACCGCTTCTGGAATGGAATATGTTTCTGCGAGATTAGCAAAAATTCGTACTTTGGCATATCCATTATCCGTATAAAACATTTCCATGTCTTTTACAACTTCATCTGGCGCTTTCGGGTCATAAGTAACGCGATGAATTTGATCCAAATCATTTACGCATGAAAAAAGGAATCCTGCCAACAAGATGCTAGCAGGAATTCCAATAGTATATTTTATTTTTTTGCTTTTTCGCATTAACGTATAGTTACGTTCACGCCCCAGCAAGATAGATTTACGCTTTGGCCTTTTGAAAATCCGTTATCGAACAATTCGCCATCAGTTGGAAAGTTAGAAGAGTACTTTCCTGTAATCCCTACTCGTGAATACAATTCAGATGCATAGTAGTAGTTAAATTTACGCTCAACGGTACTTGTTCCGCATGCATTTGCTAATTGTGCCACACATTGTCCTGCCATTTTTAACGCTTCGTTTCTGTTTTTCCCAGAAATCCCCATTGCGGTATTATACGCAGTTTTATAACTTCCCTGACTAAATTGCATTTTCAAGATTTCATATTCAATATCTTCTTGAGCTGCAGCATCTGGAGCGTAAGGCTTAGCATCACGGTAAGTAGACATTGCTTCACTGTAACGTTTCTTAGCAACCAGTAAGCGAGCTTTCAACAGCATCGTTTCAAAACCGGGATTAACCGCAATTATTGTATCAATCAACATTTCATATTCCTTGCTTCCTTCACAAGATTTAGCTTCGAGCAAAGTAATAAAATTTTTCACTGTTGTTATTTTTGCTTGCTTTTCTTGCGGCAAAGCCCGCATAAAATCTTTTAATTCAGGTAAAATATCATCACATGTTTTTACAACATAGCTCAAGTAAGTATTCAAAGTCTCTTGCGAGGTATTCGACATTTTTGCATCAGAAATCAACTTAGATAAAGTAAAATATTCTGTGATATATCGTTTTTTTAATTCTGGTTTTTTCGCTGTTGGGGCGCCATTCACTATAACGAGTAAGTTGTAATAATAAAGCGAAACATATGCTTCATCCAATTTCAAACCGGCAAGATTCATTCCTTTCACAAAAAACTCATCCGCTTCAGTATGATTTGGTTTTGTAGAGGACAACTCGTATTGAGCCCGCAATAAATACGTTTCAACTCCTGCGTGCCCTGCTTTTTCCGCACGACTGTATACCTCCATGAGCGTATCAGTGTATCCTTTTGATTTAACCTCGTCTTTTTCCTCAGAAATTGTATTTCTTAAACTGCCAATCAAGCGGTCATAATTTGCTTTGTCATAACCTCCGCAAATTTTCTCCCCTTTCAAGTAGTACAGTGACGCTCCAGCAAAATTGTTTATTTTCAACTCTTCACCCGCCAAAAACCTCATTCTTAGACATTCTCTATCCTCATCCGTACCATCTTGAGCAAATGCTCCAGAACCAATAAGTAAAATAAGTACTAAAAAAATTCTCTTCAATTTCATCTTTTCTATTTATTAATCTAATTTTAATTTTCTAAACCACTTGTCTGCTTGCGACGGTGAAATTATTACACCAAAACTAAAGCCTACAAAATTTGCATTTAGCGAACCTGCTCCTGCACTGCTTCTTTTTCCAATATCAAACCCTACGTTTAGGGAAGAAAAAGAGAACTGAGCAACCAACGGTATACCAATTCCAAATGTTGTGCCAAACTCACTGTACGTTTGTCCATTTGCTTGATAAGGCAATTTAGAAGTATAGGCTCCTACTCTATATTTCATTCTATTCCAAACACTTGCCACGCCCAAATTTTTATATATATCTATATTTGGTGAATACTGAATTCCAAAGGATACTCGCGAAAAATCTGAAGCATAAGGTTGAGGCGTTGACTTATAGTTATACCTGAATTGCGTTAAACTGGTTTGTTGATATTCCAAAATATAATTTAACTCAGAGTCAAACTCCTTATTTTTTTTTGTTACTCTGTGAACACTTTGGGTATAATTCAACCCTAATTTCAATGCTGAAGCCGATGAAATATTTCCGGAGCTATCAGCTGAACTCAACAAATCTGAGCTCGCACCTGATTGAAAATAATATACATTATTGAAAGATTCCGCTCTCATTTTTTGAACTGGATCAAAATAAAAACTTACCTGAACTCTTTGCTTTAAATTTAACTGATACATCATGGATGCAGATATATCGTAATGGAAAGACTTAATCCGATCTGACGAAACGGATACTCCTCCTTCTGTTTCACCAACAAAAACACTCGTTCGTGAATTTGAAGTCTCACCAAAAACATAACCTAGATTTGTTCCTACAGATAGACGTAAATTTTTTCGCTGAATAATATTTGCTGAAAGTGCTCCGAAACCTTTTGTCAAATTTCCTTTTCCTTCATATTCAAAACGCAGAGAATCACCGTCAATTACCGTATAACTTTGAAAACTATATCCGCGTCGAGAATAAGGAGTTATTCCAAAAGCGACACCAAATCTCTTCGCGAAAGGAATGGCAATATACATATGCTCCAAGGCAACATAGTGTGAATTTCTCGTATTTGATCCTTGCTGAATATTTGCATATTCTCCTTTTAAGGCCAAAGAAAATAAAGGAAATCCTTTAGACACTGAGGCGTGTGAAGCAGAATTGTAATAGTTGACCATCGTTGAATCCGTGTAGGCAAAACTTGAATTCCCCAAAGCTCTTTGAATTGGATCACTTGAATTTGCAAGTATCCCAATTCCGTAATACGAGTAGGGATTAGAGAGCGTTGCCTGTGCTTGAGCGGACACAGGAGCGATAATCAAAATGAAATTCAGGAGGTATTTATGCATTCTGCTTATAAATGTAATATAACCCAAATAAGGTTATATTTTCGTGTGCAAAGATGTTATTTTTCAAATCGAATTCAAAGTATTTCGCATCACCGCCTGTCACAAAAAACGTTAAGCCCTGATAATGTTGAGAGTAGCTATCCATGAAATGATTTATTTCTCCTTGCATACCATTAACAACGCCAGAATGCATCGAATCTTGTGAATTGGTCCCAACAAGTTGAATATTCGAATTGGTTTCTAATAAAGGTAGTTTGCCAGTATAATAATTCAATGCTTCATATCGCATGCGCAGACCTGGCGAAATTGAACCTCCCAAATATTCACCCTTTTCGTTGACAAAATCAAATTTCATACAAGTACCTATATCAATGGCCACTTTATTCCCTTTTTTCTGTAGACTTTGTATTGCCGCTGCATTCGCGAGTCTATCTAAACCCAAAGAACCTGGTGTCTCGTATTTAATTTCCACGGGTAAATTAAAGTTTTCTGTCAGCAATATAAATTTAATTTCAGCACCAATAAACTGGTTCAAATCCTCATCAGAAAGTACTGAAGAAACAAAAACGGGAACTTGGCCAAATCTAAAAATGAAATCAACGAATCTTTGTTTATCACTGATTTGGAAACAATTTATCTCAATTATTTCATCATTTAAAAAGGCTGCCACCTTCACTCGAGTGTTCCCTGCATCAACTATGATTACATCCGCCTTTTTGTTTGACATAGCACAAAGATACATCAGCAAATTAAAAAAAAGGTGGAATTTGTTTGAAGTTTCAATTAAGTTCGTACTTTTGCCCTCACAAATTAGGTTGGTGATGTAGCTCAGTCGGTAGAGCAAAGGACTGAAAAT
>JBDNIA010000458.1:0-6091 GCA_041688525.1 Crocinitomicaceae bacterium
AATAGAACGTAGTCCACGTGCTCCCAATTTGAATTCGATTGCTTTTTCAACAATGAAATCAAGAACTGGACCATCGAAAGACAATTGAATTCCATCAATTTCGAACAAACGCAAGTATTGTTTCACCAAAGCATTTTTTGGTTCTGTAAGAATGCGTTTCAAACTCGCTTCGTCTAAAGGTTCCAAGTAAGTTAATACAGGAAAACGACCAATTAATTCAGGAATCAGACCAAATGTCTTGATATCCGTTGGGTTGATGTAACGCAAAACCGTTTCACCTTCAATTCTTTCTTCGTCAACAGAAGAGAAACCAATTGTTTGGCGATTCACACGTCCAGAAATAATCTTTTCAATTCCATCAACAGCACCACCACAGACGAATAGTATGTTGCGGGTATCCAAAGCAATCATTTTTTGTTCAGGATGTTTACGCCCGCCTTGAGGTGGAACATTAACAATTGTACCTTCCAATAATTTCAATAAAGCTTGTTGAACACCTTCTCCAGAAACATCACGAGTTATGGAAGGATTATCACTTTTGCGCGCAATCTTATCTATTTCGTCAATGAAAACAATTCCGTTTTGAGCAGCTTCTACATTGTAGTCGGCTGCTTGAAGCAAGCGAGAAAGAATACTTTCCACATCTTCACCAACGTAACCAGCTTCTGTAAGTACAGTTGCATCAGCAATGCTGAAAGGAACATTCAACATTTTAGCAATTGTTTTCGCTAATAATGTTTTACCAGTTCCCGTTCGTCCAACCATTATGACGTTCGATTTTTCAATTTCAACCTCGTCTTTTTTCACAGGTTGATTTAATCTTTTATAGTGATTGTATACCGCTACGGCAAGCGTTTTCTTAGCGTCGACTTGACCAATAACGTAGTCGTCTAATTTCTCTAATATTTCTTTTGGTTTCAGAATATTTACCGGAGATTTAGTGCCAGCCTCGGTATTTTTATTTAACTCTTCTTCCTTTATTATCGCGTGCGCTTGAGTAATACAATTCTCGCAAATATGACCGGTTACCCCAGCAATTAATATTCCTACCTCGTTTCTGGTTTTACCACAGAATGAACAACCTGTTTCTTTTTTCACTTTATTATTTCTTAAGGAGACAGTAATAACGCCGCTATCCTTGTTTGATTGTAAAAGTACGGCATAAAACTTATTTAGACAAAAGAAAACGGGAAGCTTTCAAAGGCCTCCCGTTTTTTTATCGTTTTTTAAGTTATTTTTTTGGACCTCTATCCAAAACTTCATCAACCATTCCGTATTCTTTAGCTTCTTCTGCCGTCATCCAATAATCACGGTCTGAATCTGCCCAAACTTTTTCATACGTTTGACCACTATGTGTTGCGATAATATCGTACAATTCTTTTTTCAACTTTGCAATTTCGCGCGCTGTAATTTCGATATCAGATGCTTGTCCTTGCGCTCCACCAAGAGGTTGGTGAATCATAACACGTGAATGTTTCAAAGCTGATCTTTTACCTTTTGCCCCAGCACACATCAAAACAGCACCCATTGAAGCCGCCATTCCTGTACAAATTGTTGCAACATCTGGTTTGATAAATTGAATTGTATCGTAAATGCCCAATCCTGCATAAACGCCACCACCTGGTGAATTCATGTAGATTTGGATATCTTTTTTCGGGTCAACTGACTCTAAGAAAAGTAATTGCGCATTGATAATATTCGCAACTTGATCGTTGATTCCAGTTCCTAAAAAAATAATTCTGTCCATCATCAATCGAGAGAATACGTCCATTTGAGTCATGTTCATCGGACGTTCTTCGATGATATAAGGTGTTAATGATGATTCGATATAATGCCCCAAATGCATACTATTGATGCCCATGTGCTTGGTGGCATATTTGTTGAATTCGTTCTGATCCATAATTGATTTCTAGATTTCTATTTTTGAAAGTTAAAGTTATAAATTAATTGAGAAAGCATTCGATTAGATTTTGTTTTCTATTCACAAAACATTGTTTTTTCCTTAGATTTAACCAAGTTTAACGATAAATGTCCTTAGAAGCAATAGAACACATAACAACGAAGCGAATTTTATTTTCTCCATTGAATTGGGGACTTGGTCACGTATCCCGTTCTATACCTATTCTTGAGAAATTCTTAAGTCAAGGAAATGAAATCGTTTTGGCATGCGATGAAAGACAAGAGAAAATTTATCGTGAATATTTTTCAGCCATCAAATTCATTCGTTGGGAAGGTTATCCGTTTCGATTTTCTGGAAATGGAAATTTCGCATTAGACGTACTGAAGTCGATACCTAAACTCATCGCTTTTGGTAAAAAAGAGAAAGAATTTGTTAAGCTTATATGTCAAATTGAGGGCATAGACCTTGTTGTAAGCGATCATCGTTATTTTTTAAGAAGTAGTGTTGTGAAATCGATTTTTATCACGCATCAGCTTACTTTGTCTTTGCCTTGGTATTTAAAAATAGCGCAGAAAATCCATTTGAAATGGCTGAATTCATTTTCTGAAGTCTGGTTGTTAGATGATGAGAAACATTCATTTGCTGGAGACTTGAGTAGGGGAGAAATTAAAGTCGAAAAAAGATACATTGGTGCAGTGAGTCGATTCTCGAACAAAAAAAAATCAGCAAAGGCCGGAACTGTAATTCTAATTAGCGGTCCGGAACCTTACGCTAAACAATTTTACACTGAGGAATTCCGAAAATTAAAGTCAGGAGATAAAATCGTTTACGAGGGCAAAATAGAAACAAGAGATTCTACAAAAGACCTTACTTGGAGAGAACTCGATGAGATTTTGTTAGGAGTAAAAAAAATTGTTTCGCGTTCGGGTTATTCAACAATTATGGATATCCATTATTTAGATTGTGAATGTGAGCTAAACCCGACAAAAGGACAATGGGAACAGGAATATTTAAGGAATTTGGTTAACGAAAAACATGAATGAAAGTATTCGCTTTAAAAGAATTTGGATTTGTGTAGTCATAAACGAAAGTGACAAAATAAACACCGTCCAATAAATCAATGCCGTTCCACGTATTTTTATATCCTTTTTCTGAGTAAACTATATTTCCCCAACGGTTAACTATAATTATTTCATTTTTTGGAAACAAAAGAGCCTCATCGATATAATAAAAATCATTGACGCCATCACCGTTTGGTGAGAATACATTTGGCAAGCTATTCAGACAATTAACTGTCTCGATATATATAGAATCTGTAATTAGACAACCGGCAGGATTTGCAGCGACTAGAACGTACCAATCATTGCCATAGACTGGTAAACTATCGCCTGGCTGTAATCCTTGCCATGTGTAAGTAGTATTCGAATTTGAGTTAGTGTAATTAAACCAGCTATTTAAACACAATAGAGTGTCATTCGGAAGAATAATGCTCGACGACGGTAAAATTGTCAGATCAATAGTGTCTGTAGACATGCAGCCTAACGTGTCTGTGGCAGTAATTGTAAGCAATCCGACGGTAGAGTTGTCAATAAGAACGTATTGACTGTTATCGTATGTTGTAAATATGGGACTGCTCCATAGCAAACTGTCTTGAGAAGAATTGAAGGTTAATAGAACCGAATCTCCGAAGCAGTTAAAGCTGGAAGTGGTGACGACAAAATTCATCGGTGAAGCGGTAACCCACATAGAATCCATATTTGTTGGACAAGAATTTGAATCTATGGCGTGAACATAGATGTTTCCACTTCCAAAAGTTGAATTAACATTAAGTAGGGAATTAGTAAATGTACCGATATTTGTAATCCATAGAATACTATCGAAATTCCCCGTAACTTCTAATGTATTGGGTGTATTTCCGCATGCAAGAAGTGAATCTATTGTCAAAGATAAAATGCTCGGCGTAAAGGCGTAAAATAGTTGACTTGCCGAATCTGAGTAACAAGCGTTTGCGAAATAAGCTGAGATTAATTGTATAGCACTTGAAGCGGTAATATTTATAGTAGCATTATTTGAAATAGGATTTCCATTTACATACCAAGTTATATTTGGAACTGGATTGCTCAAGGAAAATTGAGAAAGTTGGTTCAAACAGTTTTGAGAATCACCAAAAATTTCAAATGTATTAAGATTTGGAATTACAGTAACATTCACGGTATCGTAAATTACGGGGCAACCAATGTTGCTATATGCAACTATTATGGTAGTATCCAATTGTAAGTTTAAAAAACTAATACTTGTGTCTGAAACTAACAAATTTAAGTTCGCACCAAACCAATCTAGTTGATTGCCAAGTCCATCGCTCAATAAAATATTTGCACCAGAGCAGACAGCGGTGTCAGATATATTGGGAGAAGATGAAAGCGGTACATTTATTACGGTAATTGTATCAGAATGGGCAATACAATTGTATTGATTTGTAACAATTGCAGAATAATCATTGCCGTTATTTGTAGTAATCGATGAATTGCCTGAGTTTCCATTGCTCCAATCGTAGTTGCTGTAACCCGTATTTGTGGAAAGAGTTGCCAATTCAGTAGAACACAAAATACTGTCATCAACAGAGAGAGAAACACTAAATGATCCATCGATTATTTCGAGTGAATCTGTAAAGAGATACCCACATTGCATTATCTCACAAATATATACGTCAGGTTGATTGGTCAAAATAGATGTTTGGTTTCCGCCAAAAATCGGATTAACCCATGAAATAGATGCATTTCCTGAGTAATTTACGGTTATTAAAATATTTTCATTGTCGCAAATTACGTTTCTAGGATCAGCATAAAGAAAAGGTGTGGCGAACTCTATTATTTCCGCGGGCAATGTTGTCAGGATACAAGCGTTTGTGTCAGTAGCGAGACAATAATAAAATCCTTCATCTGCGTCTTGAACTGAATTATTCGTTGAAATTATAAAACCATCAGGATTGATCCATTCATAGGAAACATAAGTATTGGGAACTGTTAACGTCACACTATCGCCAGGGCAAACAATTCCATCAGCGGGATTCATAACAATTGATGGTGGAATCAATTCTATCAAATTAAATGGAACTGATAAAGCACCTGCGCATCCATTGAGTGTATCCGTTAATACACCTGTGAAGTTGTAAAAACCAGCCGCAGAAACTTGAATAGAATCATTATTTGCACTTACCCAATCAATTCCCGGACCGAACCACGTGAAATTTAATATTGACGTATCAACTGAAATATAGACGGAGCCACCGGGGCATAAATAATCGTTACCATGAATGCTAAAAGTATTTAAAACAACATAGATTGAATCGGTAGCATAGAAGTACATTGTATCTAATCCACAAGTATTATTATAGCCTAGTATTACTTGATAATTAAATAGATACCAACCGCTAACGGGAGCCGTTGAGGCATATTTAAATGGGGTTAAAATCTCGGGAATTGCATTATTAGAAATTATTATACTCGTCCCATAAGCAGGTTGATTGTTAAAGGAGTCTAAAATTCCCGTTGGATTCGTTAGATAATCGTAAATATGGATTTGTATTTTTTGATCATTGCAAAGTGTTATGGTGTCATTGTGATTATAATCCTGAGGGAAAGATAAATAAGGTTGTATAGTGTCATAAATTTCTGGAAATTCTAGATCTATGGTGAATGTATTTAAACTTGAACAAAATGAATCACTCACGGTTATCCAATATGTTCCTTCTTGGTCATATAGATGAGGTAATGTGTCAGAATAGAGAGTAGAGGGATTCCCTATGGTTATGTCGCAATCTAAACATAAATTGGAAAAATTTATTTCTACTGAATCGGGTGAACAGAATAAATAATTTGGATAATTTGAAGAATTAATGGCAATACCTTTATCGTCTGTCAGTAATGGCAGTGGTGGAGGATTGTGATGAATCCCGACAATGGTATCTCCACCTTGTGAGCAGCCATCTTGTCTTTCAACATATACTTGATAAGTTCCCGATGAAGAAATGTAGGAAGTGTCGAAAGTTGAACCCGTGTTCCATAATTAATTGTAATTCGGTCCAAAAAATTGATTAGTGTTACTAACGTATGAAAGCATTGTTGAGGTACAAAAATCAATTGTATCTTGATTAGGCATTATGTTACCATGCAAAGAATCTACAGGCTGATT
>JBDNIA010000459.1:0-8537 GCA_041688525.1 Crocinitomicaceae bacterium
AAGATTCAAAAAAATTGCCTTTACGTTAGTTTAAAAGGAACGAATTTTAACGGGAATACCTTTGCCGAAAAAGCGATTGAAATGGGCGCACTATTCGCTATCGTTGATGAACTAAAATATCAAACCAACGAAAATATTTTCTTGGTTGAAGATTGCTTGAAATTTCTTCAAAACCTTGGACTTCACCATCGTCGTCAATTTGATATTCCCGTTATAGGAATAACTGGAAGTAACGGAAAAACAACTTCAAAAGAATTAATAGCCGCTGTATTAATCGAAAAGTACAATGTTCATTACACGCTCGGCAATCTGAATAATCATATTGGTGTTCCTTTAACATTATTAGGATTGAAACCCGAACATGAAATAGCCATAATTGAAATGGGTGCCAATAAACTCAAAGACATTGAAGAACTTTGTACTATTTCAGAGCCAACAGTTGGAATAATCACCAATATAGGAAAGGCTCATTTGGAAGGTTTTATCAATTTTAAGGGTGTTCTGAAAACAAAAAAAGAACTCTATGAATCTATTCAAAAAATAAATGGTAAATTGATTTACAACGCCGATGACGCTATTTTAGTAAATGAATTACCACAGTCGACTCAAAATATTGCTTATAGCCAAAAGAGCTCCTCTGCACTAGTTTCTGGAGAAATTAAAGGGCAAACGCCTTTCATTCATTTTCAATGGTCGACAGGCAACTACAGCTCTCCCACTCTTGACACAAATTTGGTTGGCGAATATAATTTCTACAATTTTTTAGCGGCGGTAACTTTTGGTGTTATTTTTAAGGTTAACCCAGATAAAATTAACCACGCTCTCGAAGCATATGTCCCGAGCAACAATCGTTCTCAAGTGAACAAAACAGACAAAAATACGATAATCGTAGATTGCTATAATGCCAATCCAACGAGTATGTTTTCTGCGATTAAAAGCTTTTCTCAAATCGATCATCCAAAGAAGCTAGCGATACTCGGCGACATGCGTGAACTGGGCGCAGATGAAATAATTGAGCATCAAAAGATAATTGACCAATTAAGCCAAAATAAAATTGATGCAATCTTCGTTGGATCTGTTTTTCACGACCTAACAAAAAATGCAAACTCTTACAAGACAGCTGATGAATTAAAAATGGCCTTAGCCGAATCACCTATTCAAGATGCCTTAATATTGCTGAAAGGATCTAGAGGGATACAGCTGGAGAAATTATTGGATTTGCTTTAAAGCAAAAAAGCTCATCCTGACGAATGAGCTTTCAAAATTACATTGTAGTAAAATTTAATCTTTCAAAATATTTCTTGAAATTATAATTTTCTGAATTTCTGAAGTCCCCTCGTATATCTGTGTGATTTTAGCATCACGCATCAAACGCTCAACATGGTATTCTTTTACGAAACCGTATCCACCGTGAATTTGGATTGCTTCTACCGTTTGTTCCATGGCAACTTTAGATGCATACAACTTCGCCATTGCTGAAGATTGGTCGTAATTTCGTCCCATATCTTTATCAGTCGCTGATTTATATACCAACAATCGAGCTGCCTCAATTTCAGTTGCCATATCAGCCAATTTAAATGCAATTACTTGGTGTTTGTAGATTTCTTTTCCGAAAGTTTTTCTTTGTTTAGAATAAGCAGTCGCCAACTCAAAACCTCCAGCTGCAATACCAAGTGCTTGAGCAGCAATGCCTATACGTCCGCCAGAGAGAACTTTCATGGCAAAAGTGAAACCAAAACCATGTTCACCAATTCTATTTTCCTTCGGAACTTTAACATCATTAAATAACAAAGTATGTGTATCGCTTCCACGAATTCCAAGTTTATCCTCTTTCGCTCCAACGATGAAACCTTCCATTCCTCGTTCGATTATAAATGCATTGATTCCTTTGTGACCTGCTTCAACATTTGTTTGAGCAATTACCAAGTAGGTTGATGCTGAAGATCCATTTGTTATCCAGTTTTTCGTACCGTTTAATAAATAGTAGTCACCCATATCAATAGCGGTTGTGCTTTGAGATGTTGCATCTGAACCAGCTTCAGGTTCAGACAAACAGAAGGCACCAATTTTTTTCCCGGTAGCTAGATCAACTAAGTATTTTTGTTTTTGTTCTTCGGTGCCGTACTTCTCTAGTCCCCAACAAACCAATGAATTATTAACCGACAAACAAACTGAAGTCGATGCGTCAACTTTAGAAATTTCTTCTATTGCTAAAGCATAAGACATAGTATCCATACCACTTCCACCGTATTTTGGATCAACCATCATACCCATAAATCCCAGTTCACCAAGTTGCTTGATTTCCTCGACTGGAAAACGTTGCTCGTTATCTCGGGCAATTACGCCTGCTTTCAAAACGTTTTGAGCGAAATCTCTTGCTGCTAATTTTACTGCTTGTTGCTCTTCTGTTAATTCAAAATTCATCTTATAATTCGATTTATTATTCACAAATTAGTTGCAAATTTACGTTAATATTTCCATTTGTTATCCCTATACTAACATGTCAAATTATGAAATTGTTGGATTGATGTCTGGAACCTCACTTGATGGGTTAGATATTGTTCACGCCACTTTTACAAAACGAAATGATGTTTGGTCATTTGAACTCACTAATTCAGCAACTTATGAATATTCGCTGCCCTTAGTAGAAAGATTACACAGCGCAAAAGACAAGACCATACCGGCCTTATTAACTCTTGATAAAGACTTCGGTAATGAAATGGCTGTTTTGGTCAATGAGTTTATTCGTGAGAAAAAAATAAACATTAAAAACATAGATGCAATTGCATCACACGGACAGACTGTCTATCACCAGCCACAGAATGGCTTTAGTTACCAAATTGGCTGTGGAAGTACCTTGGCTTATCACACAGGAATTCCAGTCATTAACGATTTTAGAAATAAAGATATTATTGCAGGAGGTCAAGGTGCGCCGTTGGTACCGATTGGAGAAATACACCTATTTAAAGATGAAGCCGATGCTTTTTTAAATCTTGGAGGCTTTTGCAACATGACATATTGCAATAAAAAAGGAGATTGGAAGGCCTTTGATATTTCTCCATGCAATTTGCCTTTAAATAAATTAGCGAAACAAAAAGGAATGAGTTTCGACGAGGACGGTCAGTTATCAAAAAAAGGCACCATTGATTTTTTCCTTTTGGACTTACTTAATCAAATTCCATATTACACGCTAGAACCGCCAAAATCGCTTGGGACAGAATGGTTGGACGAAGAATTTTATCCGTTGATCAAATTTTCAAAAAATACTGAGGATAACCTCGCCACTGTTACTGAACATGTTGCCATTCAGATTGCAAATGCCATAATTGAGAAAGATATTCAACGCTTAATGATAACTGGCGGTGGTGCTTATAACACATTCCTTTTAAACCGGATTCGACATCATTCAACTGTTGAAATAATTTTACCGAGTAAAGAAATAATAAATTTTAAAGAAGCCATTGTGTTTGGGTTCTTAGGTGCGTTATATCTTGATAAAGAACCAAATAATGTTCCATCCGCAACTGGAGCGAGTAAAAAAGTTAACGGTGGAGTCTATCATTGTCCGTAAGTTGAGCAAAAGCACAAAAAAAGAAACCATATCACCCAGATAGTTTATTAAATTTGCGGCTACAATTTAATTCAAGATGAAAGATTTACTTAATAAATTCGAAAACAAACAACCCGAAATCGTTTTTGAATGGAAAGACCCAGAAACCGAAGCAATTGGGTGGGTGGTAATTAACTCTTTACGCGGAGGTGCTGCCGGAGGTGGAACACGCATGAGAGTTGGACTGGATAAAAGGGAAGTAGAATCTTTAGCAAAAACAATGGAAGTGAAATTTACAGTCGCTGGCCCTCCAATTGGTGGTGCAAAGTCTGGAATTAATTTCGATCCAAAAGATCCACGTAAAGAAGGAGTACTTAGAAGATGGTATGCTGCCGTTTCTCCATTATTGAAACATTATTATGGAACAGGTGGTGATTTGAATGTAGATGAAATACACGAAGTAATTCCATTTACTGAAGATTGCGGTGTTTGGCATCCACAAGAGGGTGTTTTTAACGGACACTTCCAACCGCGTGAATCTCAAAAAATTAATAGAATAGGTCAACTTAGATATGGTGTCTTAAAAGTTATTGAAGACGCACAATATACGCCAAACACTGCTCGAAAGTTTGTAATCGCAGATATGATTACAGGTTATGGAGTGGCTGAATCGGTAAAACATTACTACGATATTTGGGGTGGAAACCTAAAAGGGAAGCGAGTTATTGTTCAAGGTTGGGGAAATGTTGGTTCGGCTGGAGCTTATTATTTGGCACAAGAAGGAGCAATTATCGTCGGTATTATCGATAGAGTTGGTGGATTAATCAATGAAGATGGATTTACTTTCGAAGAAATAAAAGATCTTTTCTTAAAGAAAAATGGAAATGAATTGGTTCACTCCAACATGCTGTCTTACGATGAAGTAAATGCAAAAATTTGGGACGTCAAAGCAGACATATTCATTCCTTGTGCTGCTTCACGTTTGATTACAAATGACCAATTGATGCGTATGATCAATTCAGGCGTTGAAGTGATTTCAGCAGGTGCAAATGTACCATTTGCAGACCCAGAAATTTTCTTTGGCCCTATCGCTGATTACGCTGACGAAAATATATCAATCATCCCTGATTTTATCTCTAACTGCGGAATGGCAAGAGTATTTGCATATTTAATGAGCAACGACTTAGATGAAATTTCTGATGAAGGAATATTTTCAGATACAAGTAGGATAATAAAAAGTGCAATGATGAAAGCGCACAGCAAGAATCCAAGTAAAATTGGCATCGCTAAAAATGCATTTAGTATTGCTTTGGAACAACTAGTTTAATTTATTCAGAGCCTCAAAAAAATTTATCAAACCTTTTTTACTTTCCAAAAAAAAAGTAACATTTGTTTATATAATATTGACTTACTGGTTATTAGACGCAAAATATTTTCTAATATTTGACGTATCATCCAAAAGAAAATATACATTTGAACTGTTAAAAAATTAACGGCAAATGGAACTCACTTTACTCTTTATTTTTATTCTTGGTTATGTTGCCATAACGATTGAGCACAGCTTAAAAATCGACAAACTTATTCCTGCGCTGATGATGATGGCGCTCTGTTGGACAGGCATTGCTGTTGGTATTGACAATATATCAAATTGGTTTAATCCTGAAACGAGTAGTCTTTTATCTCTTATAGACGTTGATCATGAAGGAAGAATGCATTTGTTGGAAAATACAATGCTTCATCACTTCGGGAAAACAGCAGAAATTTTAATTTTCTTAATGGGCGCAATGGCCATTGTTGAGATGATTGATTACTTCGAAGGTTTTGGCACCATCAAAAAAATGATTCGCACAAGAAGTAGAGCAAAGTTACTTTGGATCATATCTTTCTTGGCATTTTTCTTATCGTCTATCATTGACAATCTTACTGCAACTATAGTGTTAATTACCATTCTACGGAAGTTAATGGATAAACCAGAGGATAGAATGTGGTATGCGGGTTTCATAATTATCGCCGCAAATGCGGGTGGTGCATGGACACCAATCGGAGATGTTACTACGACAATGCTTTGGATGGCCGGAAAAGTTACAAGTATTAAATTAATTGAATACATTGCTCTACCATCTTTAATAAACGTCTTGTTGCCATTGCTAGCAAGCAGATTTGTCCCTGCATTCAGAGGAACCATCGACATAGCCGAATTAAAAGCAGATCAAAAGGAAAATCCAAATGGCAAAACCATGCTGATTTTTGGCTTGGGAATGATAGTATTTGTGCCCATTTTCAAAACACTCACCCATCTGCCTCCTTATGTTGGAATGATGCTTTCCCTTTCAATAGTTGCGCTAGTGAGCGAAATACTATCGAATAAAAAAATCAGTTTTACTAATCCTGAAAGTGGTGAAAATGCCCATCATGGAAAAGGTCCTACGATGAATGCTTTGGCAAAAATTGAAATACCATCTGTATTATTTTTCCTTGGAATCTTAATGACTGTTGCAGCAATGGAAACGATTGGGATGATTTTTACTTTTGGACAAAATGTCAGTGCTACAATTCCACAACCCGTTTTTGTAACTATATTAGGTATTAGTTCAGCATTAATCGACAATGTACCATTAGTTGCTGCAAGCATTGGAATGTTTAGTGAAAGCGTTGATGCCAAAATTTGGCATGATTTAGCTTATGCAGCAGGAACGGGTGGCAGTATATTGATTATAGGATCCGCCGCTGGTGTTGTAGCCATGGGAATGGAAAAAATATCTTTTTTCTGGTACTTAAAAAATATTACTCTCTTCGCTTTGTTGGGATATTTAGGTGGTATTGGCTTCCTTTTCTTAATTTCCTAGGCCGACTGGTTTTATTTTGTTTGTATTTTAATGAAAAGTTTAAATAATCACAAAGAACATAGACACTTTGCACCAGATAGAATTTGTATTTTTGGCTGAAATTTAAAAACGAAATCATGGAAATTTTTATTGTATCCGTATTCATTCTCGGATATCTGGCAATTACAATCGAACATTCTCTAAAAATCGACAAGCTCATCCCAGCACTCATTATGATGGCTCTAGCGTGGGCTGGTGTCGCTTTCGGACTTGACAACTTTACTGTTTGGTTTGATAGCAGCAAGAGTGCTTTAGTAGAGGGTTATGCCAATTTTAGTCATGAAGAACGTTCTCATTTGATGGAGGAAACACTTTTGCATCATTTTGGGAAAACATGCGAAATCTTAATTTTCTTGATTGGCGCCATGACTATTGTTGAAATAACAGATCACTTCAATGGCTTTCAAGCGATAAAAAAAATCATTAAAACAACAAGTAAAAAGAAATTACTTTGGATAGTTTGTGGCTTAGGGTTCATACTTTCTGCTATTATAGACAACTTAACAGCGACAATCGTTTTAATTACAATACTTCGGAAAATCATCAAGGACGATGAGCTTAGAATATGGTATGCCGGTTTAATTATCATTGCTGCAAATGCAGGTGGCACTTGGTCTCCAATTGGCGATGTTACTACAACGATGTTGTGGATGAACGAAAAAGTAAGCTCCACGAGTTTGATTGAACATTTATTACTTCCTTCGTTAATCTGTTTTGTAATACCCACATTTTTAGCAACTTTCCTCAAACCATTCCAAGGCAATATTCCTTTTGAAGACGATACTGAAAAAGTCAGCAAGTACAGTACACTTATGTTATTTCTAGGATTAGGTATGATTGTATTTGTACCAATTTTCAAAACGGTAACTCACCTTCCACCTTATGTTGGTATGATGTTATCGCTTGGTATTGTTTCTTTAGTTGCGGAATACATTAGTAACAGACAATTTAGTATTACAAAAGTTGAAAGCCATGATCACATTCACGGACCGACATTTGGTGCTTTAACGCGAATCGAATTACCGAGTATTCTATTCTTTTTAGGAATCCTAATGACCGTTGCAGCGCTAGAGTCACTCGGTTTAATTTTCCAATTTGGACAGAGCGTTAACGCAAAAATTCCTGAAGAAACATTTGTTATGTTAATGGGAGTTGGATCAGCAATAATAGACAATGTTCCTTTGGTTGCAGCCTCTATGGGTATGTTTCAGGAACCTATGGATGCTGAAGTTTGGCACTTTATTGCATACGCAGCTGGAACAGGTGGAAGCATGCTAATCATTGGTTCCGCTGCAGGAGTAGTTGCTATGGGAATGGAAAAAATATCATTTTTCTGGTATTTACGAAACATTTCATGGCTAGCAGCCGTAGGATACCTTGTCGGAGCCGGAGTATTTTTATTATTACATTGATGCTCGCAATAAATTTGAAATAGAAAATAAAAAACATAACCAAGCGTTTATAAATTATGAGTTTAACTTATTTACTTCAAGTAACTGGCATCGCTGATACAGCAGCGAGCGCTGTTGAAACTTTGGGAACAAAGGAGCAATCTCTTTGGACTATAGTCGCACGATCAAGTGTTGGATTTGGATTGTTCATTAACATCGCCCTTGCATTAATGCTTGGTTACGCTGTTTTTGTCTTCGTAGAAAGATTTCTTGCTCTTCGAAAGGCTTCTATGGAAGAAGATAATTTCTTGGCAAAAATCAAGGAATACCTTTCAGCAGGTAAAATCGATCAAGCAAAAGATTATTGTACGCGCTCAACTTCTCCGTCTGCGAGAATGCTTGAAAAAGGAATCGGTAGAATCGGTAAGCCAATAGAAAGTATTTCTGCTGCTATAGAAACAACAGGAAAATTAGAAGTTCTTCGCTTAGAACAACGTTTGTCATTTTTGGCAACAGCGGCCGGTGCGGCGCCAATGATAGGTTTCTTGGGTACAACTATCGGTATGGTTGTTGTATTTATTGACCTCGAAAATGCAACAACATTGGAAATAAAGACAATTGCACCCGGAATTATGACCGCAATGGTAACAACCGTTGCTGGTTTAATCGTCGGAATCGTTTCTTTTATGGGCTACAATTACCTCGTTGGAC
>JBDNIA010000460.1:0-6095 GCA_041688525.1 Crocinitomicaceae bacterium
AATGGAGCAAAAAATGCAGGAATTTTAGCTGCGAAAATTTTAGGATCAACAGACAAGTCAATTCAAGTCAAAATTCTTGCTTATATGGAAGACATGAAGCAAAAGGTATTGGAAAGTGGTAAAAATCTTTAGTTTTTTTGATTTTAGGAGTCAGAGCTTAAGGTAGTAAGAATTTGGCGCTTTTAAATTTCCCAATTTTTCTATTTATTCTGCTCATCAATCAATGGTTCTATGCACAATTAGTAGACTAAGTATACATTCCAACTAATTTACGACCAATAAGTAGCTTGTATTTCGGACTCTTTCGTTCTTGACTATTTAAGTGCTGTTTCTTTAAGTTGTTCTTTTAGACACAAAAAAACCGTTTTAGTTTCCCAAAACGGTTTCAATTTATTTTCTCTTACTACTATTAGTTCAATGTAAAGTTTATCGGTAAACGACAACGTGTTCTTGCTTTTTTTCCACCCGCTTCACCAGGAGTCCATTTCGGCATACCTCTTACAACTCGTTTAGCTTCTCTATCTAAATCAGTAGAAACTCCTCGTTCAACAACGATATTACTGATGTCGCCGTTTGGTTCAACAACAAAAGACAAATATACTTTGCCTTGTTCGTTCATTTCTATTGAAGTTTGAGGATAATTGATGTTGCTCGCAATATATCTTTGAAGTTCAGCCATTCCGCCTGGAAATTGTGCTTCAACATCAGGGAATTCGATAATCTCTTCTTTCACTTCCACTTTTTCAGGACCTTTTATTACAGGAGGTAGGGGAGGTGCAACTATAGTTATCGGTTCTTTCTCTTCGTTTTTCTTTTCTATAATTTCTTCCTGTGGCGGCGGCGGCGCATCCACCTGAGGCGGTGTTGGTGGCGGTGGTGTTTCATCGTCTTTTTTCACCTCTTGCTCAAACTTTACAGCTGAAACTTTTTTCTCTCCACTTGTCCCGTCATTTCTTTGAACACCAGCAGTGTAGGAGAAAGAGGCAAGTACAAGACTTCCTATAAAAAGAAATCCAATGGCAACAAACGGCAATCTTAGTTTATCAACGTTGGCGTTATCGCTTTTCTTTTGTTCCATGACTTAATTAAATTAAACGTAAATATAATAATTTTAACTACAAATAGTATTCCAAAAACTCAACAACATCTGTGATAGAGTAACCGAAAGATACACATCCCTGAAATTAAACCCAAAATCCCGCAAAAATTCCAAAACCATTGTATGGATCTATCCAAATAAACGTAGTTTGCCATGATTTCTATAATTACCATTATTCCGATTGAAATTAAGCTAGAAATGACAAATGCTTTTCGTTTAAACGAATTACTTTTCATCTGTTTCTTGAGACTTGAGCATATACTGAAGCCAAGAAAACCAAATCCTAAGAAATATTGAAATGAATATTTAGCCCGAAAGCTAGAACCTATTTCCAAAGTAGAGAAATCTATCCCCAGCAAAATAATCCCTAGCAAAATGGACCAAATAAGACTTACACCATAAAAGCGAAAACTCACAGAGAAAGATTAACCAATCAATTCGGTGTAAGCATCAGCGCTCATGAGTTCATCGATTTCAGCAAGATTTGACATCTTCACTTTCACCATCCAACCTTGACCGTAAGGATCAGAATTCACGACTTCAGGACTTGATTCAAGATCAGAATTGAACTCAACAATCTCACCGGAAATTGGCATAAATAAATCAGAAACAGTCTTTACAGCTTCGATTGAACCGAAAATTTCTTCGGAACCCAAAGTTTCACCTTCCGTTTCGATTTCGATAAAAACGATGTCACCCAATTCACTTTGAGCAAAATCAGTTATACCGATGACTGCAGTATCTCCCTCTAAACGAACCCATTCGTGGTCTTTTGTGTATTTTAAATCTGCTGGAATATTCATTTTTTTAATTTAGTTGAACAAATGTATAGTTTTCCTTTCTTTTCTGAGGATTCAGACTCCTTTTTTTTCTAATTTTCTTTCCACAATTTGTGAAGTTGCGGAGCAGCTAAAACGCTTTTTTTGTAAATTCGCAGCCGCATGATTAACCAAGATCAAATTAAAGAGACACAAGAGCGGATTACAAAGATTGAAATATATCTTAAAATCCCAGAAAAACGCATGGCTTTGCATGAAGCTGAGCTTAAAACTCAAGACCCTAATTTTTGGGATGATCCAAAGGCTGCAGAACAGCACATGAAAGAAATTCAAGGCTTGAAATATTGGGTGGAGGCTTATGATGGTCTGAAAATTGATTTCGACGACATGATAGTCATGGTTGAATTTGCGAAAGAGGACCCGGCTGAGGAACCTGCTTTAGACGCTCACTTTAAAAAGTTAATTAATGAGTTGGAAGAGTTAGAGTTAAAAAACATGCTGTCTGGTGAAGAAGACAAATTGAGCGCTGTTTTGCAAGTCACTGCTGGTGCAGGAGGTACTGAAAGTTGTGACTGGGCTTCTATGCTCATGCGCATGTACAATATGTATGCGCAAAAGAAGGGTTATTCCGTGAAAGAATTAAATTTTCAAGCGGGTGATGTGGCAGGAGTCAAAACAGTTACCCTGGAAATTGACGGTGATTTTGCGTTTGGTTATTTAAAAGGAGAAAATGGCGTTCATCGTTTGGTCCGGATTTCGCCTTTTGATAGTAATGCAAAACGACATACTTCATTTGTCTCTGTTTACGTTTATCCTTTAGTGGATGATACAATTGAAATTCATGTAAATCCAGCAGATATTAGTTGGGAAACGTTTCGTTCTGGCGGTGCTGGTGGACAAAACGTCAATAAGGTCGAAACGGCAGTTCGTTTGCGTCACGCTCCGTCTGGTATTATTATTGAAAACTCAGAATCACGTTCTCAGTTGGGAAATAAGGAGAAAGCAATGCAATTACTGAAGTCTCAGTTGTATGAATTGGTATACCGTGAGCGTATGGAAAAAAGAAACGAAATTGAAGCTGGTAAAAAGAAAATAGAGTGGGGTTCGCAAATTCGAAATTATGTTATGCACCCTTATAAATTGGTCAAAGATGTTCGTACAGGTCATGAAACAGGCAATGTGGATGCAGTTATGGATGGTGAAATTGGCGAATTTTTGAAGAGTTACTTAATGACCTACGGAAATTAATGGAAGATAGAGTGCAAATTTGGCATAATAAGCGCTGTTCAAAAAGCAGAAATGCATTTCAGTGGTTGGCGGACAACAATATTGACAATGAATGTGTTCATTATATGGCATCACTTATTTCAAAAACTGAATTGACTTCTGTACTTAATAAATTAAATATTCAAGCATTCGATTTAATCCGAAAAAAAGAAAAAATATTTATTAAAAATTGGAAAGGTCAGCAAAAAACAGATGCAGCGTGGGTGGAAATAATGATTGAAAATCCACAACTAATTGAAAGACCGATAGTAATTAAAGGTGACAAGGCAATTATTGCACGACCTTTGGAACTAATTGAACAACTTTTTAAGTAAAATGAGAACGAAATACATAGATCTAATTGATCAAACATTTGATTTTCCGCAAGATGAATTCAACCTGCATGACAATAGGTTGGTTTTTCATGGCATAGATTTGATGAGGTTAATTGAGGAGCATGGAACTCCTTTAAAATTCAATTATTTACCTCAAATTTCCAATAACATACAACGAGCGAAAGGTTGGTTCAGAGAAGCCATCAATAATTTAGGTTACAATGGGAAATATAATTATGCATATTGTACAAAAAGCTCACACTTCTCCTATGTATTAGATGAGGTGATGAAAAACGATGTGCATATAGAAACATCTTCTGCATTTGACATAGATATAGTTGAGCAATTGTATTCTAAAGGAATCCTAGAGGAAGGGAAGACCGTTATTTGCAACGGATATAAGCCTAAAAAATACATCGAGAATGTCGCCAGATTGATTAATGCAGATAAGTTAAACGTAATTCCAGTAGTCGACAATACCAAAGAATTACAAGATTTGTTAGATGCAACAGATCCAAGTATTACTTTGAATATTGGAATTCGAATTGCTTCTGAAGAAGATCCAAAATTTGAATTTTACACCTCTCGCTTGGGGATTCGTTACCGTGAAATTGTTCCATTTTACAACTCCATCTTGAAGGACAATCCACGTGTTAAAGTTAAAATGTTGCACTTTTTTATCAATACTGGAATAAGTGATAATGCCTATTATTGGAATGAGTTGACAAAGTGTCTTCGTGTTTATAGCGATTTAAAGAAAATTTGTGAGAGCTTAGACACTTTGAATATAGGTGGCGGTTTCCCAATAAAAAAATCTTTGGCTTTTGACTATGATTACGCATACATGGTGCGCGAAGTGTTGATGCAAATCAAAAAAATGTGTACCGAAAGTCAAATTCCAGATCCAAATATTTTTACTGAATTTGGTTCATTTACTGTCGGTGAAAGTGGAGGAGCAATTTTCAAGGTAATCCACCAAAAACAACAAAACGATAGAGAAAAATGGAACATGATTGATTCGTCTTTCATGACCAATCTGCCAGATACTTGGGCGATTAACCAGCGTTTTATCTTGCTTCCAATAAACAAATGGGATGAGAATTATGAACGCGTACTATTGGGTGGTTTAACTTGTGATAGTGATGATTATTACAACTCTGAGCAACATTCCAACGCCATTTATCTTCCGAAGTTTTCAAAAGAAACGCCATTGTATATTGGATTTTTTAATACAGGAGCTTATCAAGAGACAATAGGTGGATTTGGAGGGTTAAAGCACTGCCTTATTCCAGAACCAAAGCACATTATAATTAAACGTGATGAAGAAGGAAAGATAACAACAGAGGTGTTTTCAGAGGAACAAACGGCAGACGATTACTTAAAAATATTAGGATATAAATAAAAAAATAAATATTCTGGAATAGTTATTCGACTAAAAAAGGTATTTTTGCGGTCCGAAATAAATCAACAGGCTATACTAAAAAGTCCAATGACAATACAAAAAATATACACAAAAGGAAAGTCCATCTTCACTGAACGCATTGAAAAGTGGTGTAAAGAAAAAGGTATGGAATTTGTTTTATTGGAAAAAGAAGATAAAACTTTTGACGAGATAGACTCTTTAGTAATTTTTCACGAAGACCATAATCTAGACGACGCGAATATTGAAATCCGTGATAATTTCGAAAAGAAGCTAAAGCCGATTCATAAAATTGACATCAACGGAACGAAGCAAGTTATTACCTCGCACTTCATCTTGTGGGTTGAACGAAACTCTTCTAAGAACTTGCTTTTTTTAGGGAACGACCATTTATTAGACAATCCAAATACGGATTTGTTATTGGATAAAATGGCATAATTATCATGTTAATTTATTGATTTTTCTCTGATTCGAACTTGTTCGTCTACTTTTGTGTTGTTCATAAAAAAAAACCCAGTATCGGATGAAAAAAGGAATTGTTGTTGGAAGTGGAATTGCAGGCATTGCTTCTGCTATTCGCTTAGCAGTTGAAGGTTATAAAGTTCAGGTTTTTGAAAAAAATAGCTATCCAGGCGGTAAACTAACAAGTATTCAATTGGGAGGATATCGTTTTGATGCTGGTCCAGCATTATTCACTATGCCTCAATTTGTAGAGGAATTATTCACAATAGCGGGGAAAAAGACAAGTGAGTATTTCCAATACAACAAATGCGAAATGGCGTGCTACTATTTTTTTGAAGATGGTACATTTTTACCTTTTCCTGTCGATAAAACAGCGCTGTTAAAGGAAGTTGAAAATCGCTTGAATGTTGAATCAAAACCTTTAAGTGACCACCTTTCCCGTTCCGAATTTATTTACAATAAAACGCACAAAACTTTTTTAGAAAGCTCACTTCATCTTGCGAAAAGTTACTGGTCAAAAGACATCCTAGAAACTATTATGGCAATCCCTAATTTGGGTCTTTTTTCTTCAATGCATAGTGTAAACGCAAAAAAATTAAATCATCCTAAGTTGGTTCAAATTTATGATCGTTTTGCTACTTATAACGGCTCTAATCCGTATAAAGCTCCGGCAATATTAAATGTTATTCCACATTTGGAGCACGGATTTGGTGCCTATTATCCTAAGGAGGGAA
>JBDNIA010000063.1:0-8104 GCA_041688525.1 Crocinitomicaceae bacterium
ATTTTGTACCTTAGTACTAGTGAAATTAAAAAAGTCCGATTAATAAGGGGCTAGACCATCGTCGGCCACGATTTTGAAACTTTGTGAAACTCTACGATTTTTGAGCCTAAACGTTCCATCTTTATTGGAATGTCCATTTCGTCCTCATCCAAACGAATGGAAGCGGTTTCTTTGATGCCGTCGAAAGCATCAACACGTGCCTTCTGTTTTACGCCGCGCGCTTTCGGCTGACGACGTATCCAATCTAATTCTTTTTTAAAAGTATTCTTTGCCTTTCCGACTGTAGCTGACAATTGCTCTTGACGTTCTGCCTTTTTCTCTAAATAGTAAGAGAAATTCCCTTTGTATTTGTAAAGAATTTCATCTTCTAATTCAAGTATTACATCGCAAACGACTTCTAAGAAATAACGGTCGTGCGTTACCATTAAAATGGTTGACCTTGATTTTGACAGGTATTCCTCTAACCATTCAATCATATCTAAATCCAAATGGTTGGTTGGCTCATCCAAAATCAGAATATCTGCTTCTGAAACGAGTACTTTTGCTAAAGCAACGCGCTTCTGTTGACCTCCAGAAAGCATGCTAACTTTTTTACTCGTATCATCCAAACGAAGTATGGAAAGAATCTGTTCAATTTTGGCTTCAATATCCCAAGCATTCAAGTCCGTTAATGCTTGCATACTCTCGTTCATCATTTCCTGGTCGCCAGTGCGCAAAGAAGTCGTGTAATTTCGGATAGCGACCATTTCCGGCAGATCACCACCAAGAACGGCTTCTAATACGGTTTTATTTGCATCCAAATTTTCTGCTTGTTCCATGTAAGCGATGGACAAATCATTTCTAAAAACGATACGGCCACTGTCAATTGGCTCAATGTTATTTAGGCAGCGCAATAATGTAGACTTACCACTTCCATTCTTAGCAACGATAGCCATTTTGTCGCCTTGATCGAGACCAAAAGTTACATCCTTGAAGATGGTACGGATACCAAAAGTTTTGGTGATATTTTCAACGGAAAGTACGTTCATATAATTTTGATGTCTCGGCAGGTAATTGAATTATTTTCTGCCATTTGCATTGATTTAAAAGGAGAATTATCTCAATCTATTGAGAGAATCTATAAGTTTTTTGTCACGGTTTATACCTGTATTGGCTAAGAATGTAAATGGAAAACCTACCACTAAAAGTAAGAAACCCAAATCTAAATGTTTTTTAGTTATTCCATTCGCTACGCTGGATGAACCAAAATAGAAAAAAAGAATGACGCTTAATAAAACAACGAAATAAGTGTAGAAGAACATGCGACCAAAACGATGTTGACGCGGTAGTTTTTTAAATGAGAAAAGCGTTATTATGCCTATAAACATTAATCCTGCTCCAATAATATACGCTGGAAAATGAGCGGAGTAGTCTGTTTGACCAAAAACGACTTTTGTTTGTGTAAATCCAAATGATGAAATTAAAATCTCGGATTTTTCGGTAATAAAAGAAAACAAGTTAGTTCCGAACGTAACGAAGCCTAAGCAAAGAATCGCAATGAACAAATAAACGGACTGAATACGTTGAATCATGATTTTTTTGTTTTTGCAAAAGTAGTGAGATTATTGTCAAGTGCCAAAAGGGATACCTTTAGTTTTCAACGAAGAATAATTTTAAATTTTCTAGGTTGGTTTTTCCATGTGAATTAATAAAATAAAGAGTTAAATTATTATATTCCGAAATTTGTTTAGGGAAAATGTAATCGGAGGTAAATGATTCGGTTTTATTGATAGATGGCAGTCGCATTCCAATAAAGTCTGTTTGAAGAATATTAGATTCTTCATTTTGCTCACCTTGGACTTGAAGTAAAGGGATATTGTTTTTATCGCGGATAATGATATTTCCGTTAAGACGAAAACCTCTGTATTTAGCAAGTAGAGTTGAATCGATTTGGATTTTAATTAATTCGGAACCTCTCATATGTTCTATTTCAAAACTTTTTGTTTTCCAAAACGGTTCTTTATCCAACTTTAATTCCTTTTCGAAATAAGGTAAAGCTTCGACATAATACATCCATTCAAAACGCCTATCTCTTTTCATGAATATCTCCAAATAGCGTTCTTTATTCATTTCTGAAAAATGCAGAATTCCGTTTTCAAACTGGTGACTTAATGTTAGTTGAAAAAAGATGCTAAACAGCATTATAGGTAAGGTTAAAATTTTTAACCAAATTTCTCCTTTGTCCAGAATTAAGGCTAATCCAAGTGCATAAAGAATGGAAATATCAACCATTGGACGCATCCCGATACTTCCTCCGTACCACCAACACCACCAAGATGCTGTGATGTAAGTGAAAAGCGCGAAGAAAAACAAAACAACTACTGTTCGATAACGGTGGTTTTTAAAAATTAAACATACACCAAGAAATGTAAATAAGGTTAGTGGTGCATAAATAAATAATCCCTTTCGGAAACCGAAAAGAACTTCTAAGATTGGGGGACTGTTCCAATTTTCAAAAGTCTCTGTGGAATATAGGTTGAAATCAAAATTGCCGGTTTGGTAATAGACATTGGAATATTGAATTAGAATTACAGCAACAAATGAAGATAGGATCAAAGTGACTTTTGGCAATGATTTTAATAGGTGATCTCGTAAAAATTGCCAAGCTTCTTTTAAGCTCGGAAATAAAGCAAAGAAGAGTAGAACAACAATTCCGTTTACAGGCCGAAGTAAAACGATTAAACCAAGCACAAGGGCAATCAATGGCAACCAAATAGAACTTCTGCTGTCACGCCAAACGAGGAGTAAATAGATGAACAAGGCAACAACGGCGAACGAATAAACATGTGAGGCGAGAGGTTCATTGATTGTGTAGAACAGCAATGGGGTTCCCAATGAAATTCCAACCAAACTTAATGCCGCTGCCAAAGGAGTAATTTTTAGCCGTATCATAACCAAATAACAAAGGAAAATTCCAAGCAAAAGAAAACAAATTGCGCCCATAGCTGCCGCTCGCTGATACGGATAACTGTAGCCGTCAGATTTGTATTTTGAGTCATGAAAGCAATGTGCAGCTAAAAAAAATGGTGTTTGGCAGATAGCAACGCCAGGAAAGAACTTATTCATTCTTCCTGAATCTGGAGAACCATAGTTGCCAAATTCACCCATTTTAGCGTTGGGGTAATTCGGTAGAATTGAATCTATGAAAAAGTAATGCGGGTCGTTATAAATGAAATGTTGCGGCAAATAGGCATAATATCCTGAGCCGTCAGAGCGTATAATTGGTCTATCCAATCGCTCTGTGTCTTCCCAATGGTGAAAATTGTTGCTCTGAAATTTCAAAACACCTGCTGTTATAATTAGCAGAATGAGTAGTACGGCTCTTTTGTCTTTGAAAAATCGAAGAACTTTATTGCCCATGAACTTTCTGTAAAAGATAGTAGTCGAGTAAAACAAGTGCTGTCATCGCTTCAACAATCGGAACTGCCCTTGGAACGACACATGCATCATGACGACCTTTTCCTTGAATTGTACTTGACTTTAAATCAGCATCAATAGTATTTTGAATTTTTGCAATTGTAGCGACCGGTTTGAAGGCAACTCTAAAGTAAATTGGCATTCCATTACTAATTCCTCCTTGTACACCGGCAGAGTAATTTGTTGTCGTTTTTCCACCTGCTAAAAATAGGTCATTGTGTTCAGAACCATTCTTTGTAACTGATTCAAATCCAGCGCCAAACTCAACTCCTTTTACAGCATTGATTGAAAACAAAGCTTGTCCCAGAACGGCATTCAATTTATCAAAAACAGGTTCACCCAATCCGATTGGAATATTAACGATTTTACACGCTATACAGCCACCAATTGAATCTCCGTCTTTTTTAGTCTCTTCGATTTTGGTATGCATTAAAAAAGCTATTTGCTCATCCGGACAGCGAACAGAATTACTTTCAATTTGAGTTTCTGAATAAATTAAATTTTCTCCGTGCTGATCTTCCCAGGGCAAGCGAATTTCTCCGACTTGATCAACAAAAGCTTGCATCTCAATTCCTTTGGATTTTAGATATTGAACTGCAAAGCCCCCAGCAACAACTCGGGCAACCGTTTCTCTAGCACTGCTTCTTCCGCCGCCGCGATGGTCTCGAATGCCATATTTCTGATCGTAAGTGCAATCGGCATGTGAAGGACGATAAACGATTTTATTGTTGTCGTAATCTTTGCTTTTTGCGTCGTTATTGCGAATTAAAAAGGCAATAGGTGTTCCTGTTGTTTTTCCTTCAAAAATTTTTGAAAGTAACTCAATTTCATCGTCCTCTTTTCTTTGCGTTGTTAATCTTGATTGTCCCGGCTTTCGTTTGGCTACAAATCGATTCAATGCTTCAAAATCTATTTCAAAATTAGCTGGGAATCCATCCAAAACTCCTCCAATCCCTCTTCCATGCGATTCGCCGAAGGTGCTTAATTGAAGTAATTTACCGAAATTGGATCCTGCCATATTTTAGTTGCAAATAGTTTTTTCTGTAATGGCTAGAATTTCACGAACTTCTTCCAATGTTGGAGCCTCAGCATAAGTGCGCAAAACAGGCTCTGTTCCCGATGCACGAATCATCATCCAACGGTCATCATCGAAGAAATATTTAAATCCATCAACTGTTTTGACTTCCCGAACATTGTATTTACCAAATGATCTGTATAATCCTGATTCGCAGTTTTTTACAATCTTTCTCTTCAAGTCTTCTGTAATGTGTAAATCACTTCTTTCAAAAGCAAATCCACCAACGATTTCATATACTTCTGCAATCAAGTCATCCAATGATTTACCTGATTTAGCCATGTATTCCCAAATAATCAACCCCATCCAAATTCCATCTCTTTCGGGGATATGTCCTTTCACGGCTATTCCACCGGACTCCTCGCCACCAAGTAAAACATCTTCTTCAACCATTATTCCAGCTATGTATTTGAATCCAATTTTCACCACCTCGTAAGGAAGACCATAATGTTCAGCCATTGTTTTAACGCGGGGAGTTGTGCTAAATGCAGTAGCTACCTTACCGTTCATTTGTTTGTATTTCACCAAATAGTGAATTAAAAGCAATATGATGTGGTGAGAATCAATGAATTCTCCTTTGCCGTTGTATAGTCCAATTCTATCGGCATCGCCGTCAGTTGCCAGAGCACAATCTACATTTCCGTCGCTTTTGATGAAGTTTTCAAGCTCTTGCAAGTTTTTCGCAATTGGTTCTGGGGCTTGGTCATAGAATGAAGGATTCATTTCGCAATGCATTAATTTTACGTTTGGTAAAATTCGTGGCATAACTTTTTGTCCGGCTCCATACATGGCATCGTATATCAAATTCAATCCACTGTTTGCGATTGCGTCTAAGTCAAAGTTTGCTTTTACATGGTCTACGTAACGTGTTTCCATGTCATGCATTTCCAATAAACCTTTTACTTTGGCATCGTCTAAAGAAATAATGGCGAGATTCAAGCCATGCTCTTCTGGAATAATATCTTCTATTTCTTGAACCCATTCCGGTGAAAGTGGTCCGCCATAATGTGCTTTTAATTTATATCCGTTGTAACTGGGCGGGTTGTGACTAACTGTTAGAACAACTCCTAGAGATGCTTTCAATTGCTTTGTGGTCAAAGAAATCATCTGTGTAGAAACCATTTCCGTTGCCATTAACACCTTAACACCTTCGTTAACGAAAACTTTAGCTGCGACATCCATGAATAACTTTCCTCCAAATCGGCAATCATGACCAATTACTACACTTGGATCACTAAAATTAGCTTTTAACCATTTAGCGGTTGCAAGGCTTACGCGAGCAACGTTATCGGTTGTAAATTCCTCAGCGATGATGGCTCTCCATCCGTCTGTTCCAAATTTTATTTTTGTTGTCAAATCGTTTTGTTTTTAATCTTCCAAATATAAGGAAATCTTGTGATTGCTTGATTGGAAAGTGTAAAGTTTTAAAGTTCAAAGTACTTCGCACCTTTTCCTTTCCACATAAAAAAAGTTAAACCCTTCTTGTAAAATTCCTTCTTTTATTCAAAACAATTACCTTTCCGCTTCTGTTTAAAAGTTTATATGATCGGTCATCGTTTTTTAGAATTTGTCCCAGAAGAATTATCTCCATTCGACAAGCTTTTTGATTTATTCAAGCAATTACTCACGCACACAAGTGGTGAAGTGGATGAAGCGCTTTCTTGGCTTACAGAATTAGATAAGGAATATAAGTTGACTACGCCCGAATATGGCATAGGAGATTTTATTCAAGAATTGAAAGACCGTGGTTATTTAAAAGAACCAGCAGACGGATCTGGAGGAATGAAAATCACCGCGAAAACGGAACAAAGTATTCGTCAACAAGCTTTAGATCACATTTTTGGTAAATTAAAGAAAGGAAAAGGAGGCGATCATGATTCTCGTTTTGGAGGAATTGGCGACGAAGCTTCCAGTGATACCCGAGGATACCAATTTGGAGATTCTATGCAAGATATTGCGATGCTGGAATCAATGAAGCTAGCACAAATCAATAATGGAATCGGTGAATTTGCCATGACCGAAAACGACTTGGTGATTCAAGAAAGTGAATATAAAACACAGATGTCTACGGTACTGATGATAGATATTTCGCATTCCATGATCTTGTATGGTGAAGATAGAATAACTCCCGCCAAGAAAGTTGCTATGGCATTGGCCGAATTAATACAACGAAAATATCCAAAAGATACGCTCGACATTCTTGTTTTCGGAGATGATGCTTGGCAAATTGAAGTGAAAGATTTACCTTATTTAAAAGTTGGTCCTTACCACACAAATACGGTGGCAGGCATGGAGTTGGCAATGGACTTATTGAGAAGACGAAAAAGCAGCAATAAACAGATTTTCATGATAACGGACGGAAAACCAACCTGTTTGATTGAAAATGGAAAATATTATAAAAACAGCTTTGGTTTAGACGATAAGATTTTAAGTAAATGCTTCAATCTAGCAAAAGCTGCACGTAGATTGAAAATCCCTGTAACAACCTTCATGGTTGCGTCGGATCCTTATTTACAAGAATTTGTGCACGATTTTACCGAAGCGAATAACGGAAAAGCATTTTACACCTCATTACAAGGACTTGGCGAGTTTGTTTTTGAGGATTTTGAACGAAATAAAAAAAGAACTTTTAGAAGATAAAAAATATGAATTTACCCAAAACACTTGGCGAGCTTAAGAAAAGCGGTTATAAGTCAAAGCCTATACAACAAGAAATGCGTGATAATTTAATCACAGCTATCCAAACCAAGCAAAATTTATTCGAAGGAATTATTGGTTACGATGATACAGTAATACCTGATATTGAAAGAGCAATTTTGTCCGGACACAACATGAATTTGTTGGGGTTACGGGGTCAAGCAAAAACGCGAATTGCACGTCAGTTAACTGGATTATTGGATGAATATATACCAGTAATCGAAGGTTCTGAACTGAATGATGATCCTTTGGCTCCAATCACGCAATACGGTAAGGAAATACTTGCGGATCACGGCGATAAAACGTCAGTTTCTTGGTTGCACAGAAGCGAAAGATACGTTGAGAAACTAGCTACTCCAGATGTTTCTGTAGCTGATTTAATTGGTGATATTGACCCAATTAAAGCAGCTAATTTAAAATTATCGTATTCAGATTATCGTGTTATTCATTACGGAATTATTCCACGAAGTAATCGTTGTATTTTCGTGATCAATGAATTACCAGATTTGCAAGCCCGTATTCAAGTTGCTTTATTCAATATTTTGCAAGAAGGAGACGTTCAAATACGTGGTTATCAGTTGCGAATCCCTTTGGATATGAAATTTGTGTTTACAGCGAACCCAGAAGACTATACCAATCGTGGAAGTATTATCACACCATTAAAGGATAGAATTGGAAGTCAGATTTTAACACATTATCCAACAGACATTAATATAGGCAAGAAAATTACTGCGCAAGAAGCAAAATTATCACCAGAGCAAAGAGCTACTATTGAAGTGCCTGATAAAATTGCTACGCTGATAGAGCGTTTGGCTTTTATGGCAAGAAATAGTGAATTTGTGGATGCTAAAAGTGGTGTTTCAGCTCGTTTGACCA
>JBDNIA010000461.1:0-4695 GCA_041688525.1 Crocinitomicaceae bacterium
AATGTGCTAAATGCCATTATTAATAATATTAAGAATCAATAGTATTCGAATATAGATTATGGGAATGACTAGAAAATATTGGAAGGGTCTTGATGAACTAAAAGAGACACCAGAATTCCTCAAAAGCAGAGATGAGGAATTTCCAAAAGAAATGTCAGTTGAAGACTTTTTAGGTGATGACAGTCTTGCTGAATCTTCTACAGATAGAAGAGACTTTTTGAAGTTTTTAGGTTTTAGTGTTGCAGCAGCGACAGTTGCTGCTTGTGAGGCGCCAGTTGTAAAGGCAATTCCTTATGTAAATAAACCTGAAAACGTAATGCCGGGCATGCCAACTTGGTATGCCTCTACCTATTACGACGGAAACTCTTACGCGAGTATCGTTGTGAAAACAAGAGAAGGTCGTCCAATTTTTATCAAAGGAAATAAAGATCACGGAATTACAAAAGGAGCAACCAATCCACAAATTATTGCTTCTGTCCTAGGTTTGTACGATAGCGCTAGGTTGACTACTCCTACAAAAAGATCGGATTTATCCACTTGGTCGGCTGTTGATAAAGATATTATTGCTGCTATTGCAAAGGTCAAAGCTAAAAATGGCAAAGTCGTCTTGGTTTCTAATTCAATTATTAGCCCCTCAACAGATAAGGCAATTTCTGCCTTATCGCTTGCCGTTGGTTCAGGAACTGAAAGCAATGCTTTTGAGCACATTCAATACGATGCTCAATCTTATGCAGGAATTCGCAAAGCAAATATGCAGTCTTTCGGCGAATCATTTATTCCCGACTATGACTTCTCTAAAGCCAAAACTATTGTTAGTGTTGGGGCAGACTTCCTGAACTCTTGGTTACTGCCAACGCAATTTGCTCCACAATATATCGCGAGTCGAAATCCTGATGGTGAATGGATGTCTAGACATTTTCAATTTGAAGCGAATATGTCTGTTACAGGTTCTAACGCGGATGAGCGTGGGATGATAAAGCCATCTCAACAGGCAAATGTATTGGCTTACCTTTTGAAAGCATTTGGTGCTCCTGTCAGTGGTGTTTCTTCGGAAATTTCAGCTCAAGCAACAAAAGTTGCTGATCAAGCTATTAAATCGTTAAAAGCATCGAAAGGTGCTTCTTTGGTGATTGCAGGTTCAAATAACGCGGCTGTTCAGATATTGGCAAACAAGTTGAATGTAGTCTTGGGCTCTTATGGTAAAACCATAGATGTAGCCAATACAATTAACATGTTTAAGTCGGAAGACGAAAAAATGATCAAACTAGCAAATAATGTTATCGCTGGTAAAGGTCCAGATATGATACTGTTCTACGGAGTTAATCCAGTTTATACGCTTCCAAATGGAAAAGCATTTGGTGAAGCTTTAAAGAAAATGAACAATACAATTTCTTTTGCTGGACATGCGGATGAAACAGCCTCAAATTGTGAGTTTATTTGTCCTGATCACCATGCACTAGAAGCATGGAATGACTTCAATCCAAAGAAGAGTCATTACGCAATCGCTCAACCTACAATTCGCCCATTGCACAATACAGCTCAGGCGCAAGAATCAATGATGGTTTGGGGAGGAGTTGCAAGTCGAGGTGGTAAAGATTCAAAAGTATTTTACGACGTAATTTTTGATAACTGGGATCTTACGGGATTCCAAACACAAACTGAAATCGCGGATTTAAATACGTATTGGGGAGTAAGGGTTCACAATAGTGTTGCCGAAGAAATGACTTTGGTGCCAGTTAGTGTAACGTTCAATGAGACTGCTTTAAGTGGATTGTCGGACAAGCTGCCGAAAACATCAACCTTAGAAGTTGAAATGTATCAAAAAGCAGGTTTAGGTATTGGAAATCAAGCAAACAATCCTTGGTTGCAAGAATTGCCAGATCCAATTACGAAAGTGACGTGGGATAACTATATTACCATGAATCCGGTTGAAATGACAGGCAAATATGCTACCACATTTGACCAAGAGCATGGATTGAATCTGGCGACAATAACTGTCAATGGAAAATCAGTAACATTGCCAGTATATCCAACCCCAGGTCAAACCCCAGGAACTGTTGGTGTGGCTTTAGGATATGGACGCGGCGAAAACCAAGAAAAAATTGGTCGTGCAGCATTCCAAACAAAGGAATATGGCGGTTACAAAGAAGATGAAAATGGAAAGTTGATGCCAATTGGCGCCAATGCCTTTGCCTTTCTTGGTTCCGAAAACGGAACGATGAGTTATTCTGCTCCTGCTTCAATTAAGCAAGAGGAAGGAATGTACATCATTGCTGCTACTCAAATTCATCATACAGTAATGGGTAGACATTCTATTGTTCGTGAAACAACTTTAGAAACATACAAAAACAAAGATAAAGAAGCCTATAATCCAAGTTATACTTTACAAAAACTGGATGAAAATGGCCACCACGTGGAAGCTCCGATGAGCGAGTTTGATTTATGGGATGCGCATCCAGTGGAGAATATTGGTCACCGTTGGGCAATGACCATTGATTTAAATTCTTGTATCGGTTGTGGATCATGTTTAATAGCATGTCAATCCGAAAACAACGTACCAGTTGTAGGTAAAGATGAGGTAAGACGTGGTCGTGAAATGCATTGGATACGCATAGATCGATACTTTGCTTCAGATGAAGAAGCTGCAATAGGAACAAGAAAAGATAAAGATACTTTCTCATTTGATAAAGCTGAAATTGCTGCGGAAAATCCAAAAGTGATTCATATGCCAATGATGTGTCAACACTGTAACCACGCTCCATGTGAGACGGTTTGTCCGGTGGCAGCTACAACACATAGTAATGAGGGCTTGAATCAAATGACTTATAACAGATGTATCGGAACGAGATATTGTGCAAACAATTGCCCGTATAAAGTACGTCGTTTCAACTGGTTCAATTATCCTTCTTACAAGAAATTCACAGAAATTAACCCAGCACAAGATGACTTAGGTCGTATGGTTTTGAATCCAGACGTAACTGTAAGAACTCGTGGGGTTATGGAAAAATGTTCTTTCTGTGTTCAAAGAATTCAAGCAGGTAAGTTAGTAGCGAAGAAAGAAGATCGTCCAGTTGTAGATGGTGATGTTACTACGGCTTGTTCAGATGCATGTCCAGCAAACGCAATAATTGTTGGAGATTGGAATGATGTTAATTCAATAGTTCGTTCGAGTTCAGCCGATAAACGGTCATATCAAGCTTTGGAAGAAGTGGGTGTAAAACCAAACATGTGGTACAAAACAAAGGTGCGTAACGAGGACAATAAAGAATTAGATCTTCTTCAAGTTGAACCAGTTGCTCATGGATCTCATGGCAATGGTGGACATGAAGAAAAAGCTCATCATTAATTAAGAAATAAATTAGACTGTAATGCATAAGGAAGCAGCAATTAGAGAACCCCTCATATTAGGCCATAAGTCTTTTCATGATGTCACTGAGGATGTATGTCGTCCGATCGAAGACAAAGCACCAAGAATGTGGTATGTTTTGTTTGGTATCGCAGCTATCATTGGTTTGTACGGAGTAGGATGTATCCTTTACCTTTTAGGAACAGGTGTTGGAGTTTGGGGATTAAATAAAACCATCGGATGGGCTTGGGACATTACCAACTTTGTATGGTGGGTAGGTATTGGGCACGCTGGAACATTGATTTCAGCAGTATTGTTACTGTTCCGTCAAAAATGGAGAATGGCAATTAACCGTTCTGCTGAGGCGATGACAATTTTTGCCGTATTTATGGCGGGCCTGTTTCCATTAATTCACATGGGGCGTTTGTGGTTAGGATATTGGGTCTTGCCTTTGCCAAATCAATTTGGTTCACTTTGGGTAAATTTTAACTCCCCTTTACTTTGGGATGTATTCGCAATTTCTACTTACTTATCTGTAGGTTTAGTATTCTGGTACATCGGTTTGATTCCAGATTTTGCTACTATTCGTGACAGAGCGAAAAAACCAGTAGCAAAGAAAATGTATTCTATTCTAGCTTTTGGATGGTCAGGTAGAGCCAAACAATGGAATCGTTTTGAATTGGTTTCTTTGGTCTTAGCTGGCCTAGCAACACCACTTGTGTTTTCAGTTCACTCCATTGTATCATTTGACTTTGCTACATCGGTAATTCCAGGGTGGCATACAACCATATTTCCTCCGTACTTCGTTGCAGGAGCCGTATTCTCAGGATTTGCTATGGTACAAACATTAATGTTAGTAATGCGCAAGGCAATGGGACTAGAGGCATATATTCACACAAAACATGTAGAATACATGAACATTGTAATTATGGTTACAGGTTCAATAGTTGGTACAGCTTACATAACTGAGTTATTTATTTCTTGGTATTCAGGAGTTGAATATGAAGCGTACGCTTTCATCAATCGTGCAACAGGACCATATTGGTGGGCTTATGCGAGTATGATGACGTGTAATGTCGTATCTCCGCAGTTAATGTGGTTTAAAAAATTGAGAACAAGTTTGGTGTTTACATTCATAATTTCTATCGTTGTAAACATTGGTATGTGGTTCGAACGTTACGTTATAATTGTAACATCTCTGCACAGAGATTATTTGCCATCTTCTTGGAGTATGCATTACCCAAGTCACATTGATATTGGTGTTTATGTTGGTACAATTGGTCTGTTCTTCGTATTCTTTTTATTGTTTGCTCGTTTCTTCCCTGTCTTGGCTTTAAATGAGATTAAGA
>JBDNIA010000462.1:0-4198 GCA_041688525.1 Crocinitomicaceae bacterium
GGAAGTTGAAATTGTTCAGAAGCACCATCAAAGTTCGGGGAATTTAACGGACGGAATTGTAAAGAGAATTCTTACAAAGACACCAAACCATCCGCATGGGATTAAAGTTCAACTGGAATCCGGGGAAGTTGGTCGAGTAAAAAATATTTTATAAGCTTAACTCACAACACTCATTTTACAAATTGTGTGGGGAAAATGAATACAATGTGGGCATCCAAAAATAAAATATAACTTTGTTTAAATATTTCAATTATGCGATTTCATACTAGAAAATGGGTGAAACCCGAAGATTTAAACCCAAATGAAACACTTTTTGGAGGGCGATTACTGCAGTGGATAGACGAAGAAGCTGCCCTTTACGCTATCGCTCAACTAGAGAACAAAAAGATAGTTACTAAATTTATATCAGATATCAATTTTCAAGATAAAGCAGAGCAAGGGGATATTATCGAAATAGGAATGGATGTCGTAAAGTTTGGCAAAACTTCTTTGACCTTGCGTTGCGAAGCGAGACATATGATGACGCGTAAGACAATTATTTCCATAGATACAATCATTATGGTGAATTTGGGTCCTGATGGCAAACCAGTACCTCACCATAAAACGAAGGTGGAATTTGTAAAGGATCGCCTTGCCAAGAGCGAAAAAGATTAAAAATTCTATCTATTCTGCTTAGGATGTTTTCTATAAAATTTAGCGGAAAAAGAGTGTAAAAAAATTTCTTTCATTACTGTACGTCTATTTCGTCTTTATTTTCTAAATCTGAAGCGTCAGCAGCAACCTCTGATTTTGTTTTAGCAATTTGTCCAGTCTTTGGAAAGTAAGTTTTCTGTCTTGAAAAAACCATGACAACACCCACGGTAATTGATCCGTCAGCCAAGTTCCAGATTGCGGGAAACATTTCGCTTCCGCCTAACCAAGGCATCCAAGATGGCCAGTAAGCTTGAAATTTTAACATATCAACGACATTTCCAAAAAGGAAGCCGGTATGTTTTGTTTCTGTTTCGCCAAATATGCCGCAATCTACTGTCAAATCAGAACCTTCTAAATGATTAAAAGGCATACAAGGGTCGTATGGAAAAACAAAATCGTAAAACATGGAATCGATTAAATTGCCAGTTGCACCAGCCAGTATGAATCCAAGGGCAATTTGAAACTCTATACGAGCTCCTTTTTTAGTTTGAGATATCCAATAATAAGTGATACCAACAATTGCTATAATTCTAAAAATACTTAGAGAAAGTTTACTCCATACAGACGAACCGAAAGTAGTACCAAATGCCATTCCTTGGTTTTCAATGTATTCCAAAATAAGCCAATTCCCAGCTAAAGGCCGAATTTCCCCGGGAGAAAAGTTGCTTTTAATATAAATTTTAAGGCATTGGTCTAGAACCAATACCACCAAGATAATTGACAGGACTAGAGTAAACTGTTTCCAGAAGGAATTACTTGTCTTGCGCATTTTTAGCTTCGATACACAAGGTAGCATGAGGAACTAACATCAATCTTTCTTTTCGAATCAATTTGCCAGTAGCACGACAAATTCCATACGTTTTATTTTGAATCCGTATCAATGCGCTCTGTAAACTTTGAATGAATTTTTCTTGACGTGCCGCCAATTGTGCAACTTCTTCGCGCGAAAGCGTTTCAGAACCGTCCTCCATCATATTGAATGTGCGGCCAGTATCATCAGTCCCGTGATTATCGCTATTGGATAACGAACCTTTCAATAAATTGTAATCCTCCTGAGCCTCAGTTAGTTTATAGTTAATCAATTCTTTGAATTCAGTAAGTTCATCGTCTGAATATCGTGTTTTTTCTGTATCCATAATCAAATAATTAAAATCCAACATGATTCTGGATTTTTTGGTGTCGCAAAGATAATTGAAAATTCAAATTTACCTAATTAAGATATCAACGGGTTTGGATTATTTGGCTTTTTTAACGACTAAGGCGTCCGAATAACCCTTTTTCTTGACCTGTTCTAAGGCATTTTTAGCCTCGCTGTTGGTTGAAAAATTACCGGCGAAATAAATGTATTTGTAGGCTTTTGGTGTGTTTAACTCCGTTCGGTTAATATCTAGTTTTAGCCTTTTAAAGCTTTCATGGTCTGTGTCAATCCAAGTTTTCGAGGACATCAGCTGCAATGTATAACGACTTTCTGTTTCCTCTTTGGAAAGATTTACATGAGGGAAGTATTTTTTTGCGGAAGAACGAAAAGCTCGAAATATCGCTGAGGCTAAAACTTCTTGTCCTTGTGTGCTGTTTAAATAGTTGGCTTCTGAATTGTTGGTCAAGAAGCCACATTCAACCAAAACACTTGTCATTCTTGTAAATTTAAGCACCTGAATAGAATGAGCCCTGTCCTCATTGTTTTTAACGCCACGAGAGGTTCTTCCTGCTCGAGACGCAAACTCTTCTTCAATTTTTTTAGCGAAGGAATAAGATTGTTTTGCAGAAAAATCATGAATGTGACTTTCCGATCCGCGAACAGAGTTTTTTGGATTACCATTGCAGTGGACACTGATGAAATAATCTACAGAGTTATTGTTTGCCAGACTAACTCTTTGATTCAAGGAAAGAAACCTATCGTCAGTTCGCGTGTATAAAACCTTGACATTGTCCAAGTATTTTTCAATGTATCCACCTAGATAATTGGCAATTAAAAGATTAACGTCTTTTTCAGGTTTATGAGATTTGGTATAACTTAAATGACCAGGATCTTTTCCTCCGTGACCAGCATCAATTACAACGGTGATGGTTGAAGTTGTTCTCAGACCGGTTCCTGAAACCAATAAAAGAACACAAGAAAGGAGGACAACTGTGCGCATGGTGCAAATTTACGACAGTATAACCTAAAGTATTCATAAACATTTATCAATTTATTAAGATCTCTTTGGTGAAAAACTATGTATGAAAATAGAGAAAAACTATTTTGGCCTTGGCACATCCAATTTCGTCGGCAAGTTCCTTCTCGCTCGCTTCTCTTATTCCATGAGTTGACTTGAACTGCTGAAATAAGGCTTGTTGCGTTTTCGAGCCTATACCAACGATATTCAAAATTTCAGATTGAAGAGCTTCTTTTGATCGCCGATTTCGATGATGTGTTATGCCAAATCGGTGGGCTTCGTTTCGCATGAATTGGATGACCTTTAAACTTTCTGAACGTTTGTCAATGTAGATAGGATATTGATCACCAGGAAAGAAGATTTCCTCTAAGCGCTTTGCGATTCCTACAATTACTATTTGACCCCGCAACCCAAGATCTTCTAGGGCTTTAAGAGACGCGCTTAGTTGCCCTTTTCCCCCATCTATAACGATTAATTGAGGCAACGATTGATTTTCTTCAAGCATTCTTTTGTACCGTCGAGTCACAGCTTCGTACATGGAAGCGAAATCATCTGGACCAATAACGGTTTTTATATTAAAATGCCTGTAGTCCTTTTTAGCGGGTTTGGCATTTCGGAAAACAACACAGGCGGATACAGGGTTGGTTCCTTGAATATTACTGTTGTCAAAACATTCAATATGTACGGGTAATGTTGGTACACGAAAGTCTTTTTGAATTTGAGATAAAATCCGGTCTTGATGTTTTTCAGGAGAAATAATTTTTTCTTGTTTGTGTTTTTCTATTCGGTAATAGGTTGCATTTCTCATTGACAAATCGATGAGGTGTTTTTTATCACCGCGTTGGGGAACGAAAAAGGTTAAATCATCGAAATGAAGGGGCATCTCTTCTTGAATTAGGATTTCCTTGGAAAGACTATTGAATTTAGCCCGTAATTCGGGCAAGGCATACCCAACAATATCAGCTAATTCTTCGTCTAGTTTTTTCTTTACTTCAACAGTATATCCATGTATAATAGAGCCACTTTTTATGACTAAATAATTCACGAAAGCAGAACGCTCATCTTGTAATACTGTGATTACGTCACATTGTGTAATGGTTTGTGAGACAATAGCCGATTTCGACTGATAATTTTCTAAAAGGGATAATTGATTTTTGACGATTTGTGCTTCTTCAAAAGCATATGTTGAAGCCAATTGTATCATCTTTTCCTTTAACTTCTTCAGAACAGGTGAAATATTCCCCCTTAAAATATTTTCTATCTGCTTGATGTAATCATCGTAAGTTTCATTCGTTTCTTCGCCTATGCAAGGGCCCAAGCAATTTCCAATATGATACTCCAAACAAACC
>JBDNIA010000463.1:0-3416 GCA_041688525.1 Crocinitomicaceae bacterium
CATTTCACAATTGGTCCAATCTGAAATGATTCCTCACTAGCATAGAGACATTCAACGATAGTAGCGATTTCCATTTTTTTCAATTGACCGAACATATGTTTCATGTCGTCCAAATCGAAATCCAAATACTCTTTTCGCCTTTTTATATCACGAATTATTTTTTCACCTTTCAAAATTCTATTGAAAAATTTCTCGTTTTCACTGCGTTTGATGTGAGAAATATCTTCTTTTCGAATAATCACAAAACCATCGTAATTGAAATCTGATAAATCGCACATGTAGATAAAGTTATCATTTTGATTGAAAATAATTCCCTCAAAATGAGCTAATCCTTGCTCCTTCTTGTCAGTGATATAAACCTTGACAAATTGCATTTTTTCAATATGCTTCTTTAATTTCTTCATACGCGGCTCTTTAAATAAATCTATTTATTTAATAATCGGATAAATACAAATATAGGGTGTCAACTTTGCTTATCAAAATTTCATGGAGTAAAACTTAATAAGATTAGAAAAATGGAATGTTAGTTAACTTGGAAAGAATCAATTTCTAGTATGTTTTAGGCTACTCCGACTTTAAATGTCAATAAAATTTTAAAATTCTAAAAGACTAAAAGTTTAGTCCAAGCAGTTTTAACAGTGCTTACTCTTCAAATTAAACTCTATCTTTTTGAAAAGCTTCTCTCTGTTGCTGAATAAAATTGACTGGGAATTTTTCTACATTTTCAAAACCTAGTTCAATATCACGTCCATCGTAAGGCATGTAATATGTCCCGAACAAATAATCCCAAATACTTAATGATATTGCAAAATTCATACCTTTCGGGTGTCTCTCGGGCAATGCTTTAGCATGATGCCAAATGTGCAAACGTTGGTTGTTTAAAATATATTTCAACGGCCCGTATGGCATGGCTAAATTTGCATGATTTAAGTGACCAATTAAAGTTGTTACTGCGTAAAGCCAGAACAAATTCGGCAATTGAAAATGTAACAAATAAGACAGAAAGGTATAAAGGAAGAGTCGATAAACGATATTTTCCATGAAATGATAACGCAAATGGGCCGCAAATCCCATTTCGGTTACGGAGTGATGCACACGGTGAAAACGCCATAAAAATGGAACTCTATGCAACAAATTATGAACCGACCATTGTATCAAATCGTAGAGCAAAAAGAACACAACAATTCGCAACCATTCTAGGGACGTTCCCATGAAATCAAACATATAATTTTTTGGCAAACCTATTCCACTCATGGCATCTGAAAACAACATTTGCGTTGTCGAAGACAGAGCTGCGTATATCAACAAGTTGAAGAAGAAATAATTGAAAAACATATAAAAACTATCCAACCAAAAATCTTTACGAATGATTTTCTGATTTTTTCTCCAAGGCCATATTATTTCCAATCCCCAAACGAAAAGAGATACCAAAATCAAAAAGTAAAAACTGTTCAATCCAGTGTCAAAAGGATGAAGAATCATCTTGAAAAGATACCTCGCCTCGTTACCATATGCCTTTAAGATTTTACTAATGATTTCCATCTCTATAAAAGGTTATACTATTTGACAATAAAGTTAATTCAACCTTACTTACTCTTTTGGATCAAATGTAACAAATCACTTTACTTTGAAAACTTTCCCTTGGGTATTCACTACAAAAGTTGGTACATAATAACACATTGCTTTTGTCGGGCCAACATGGAAATTTCCTTTTGCTGTCACTTTTATATCATAGACATAATTGTGCGTTCCTTTGTTCAAATTTTCAATGAAAAATTCGGTTTTACTGTCGCGATTGGAGAGATAATACATTCCATCTGCATATTGATAACCAGACAATGCATTCATCGGTTCCCAACCAGATGCTTTCGGATCCTCAACGTAAACGAAGTCTAAATTTCGGTTGCTTACCAACTTAATTTTAATCCGAATAATGTCACCTGTTTCCAATTGCTGATTCTCATTTATCTCAACTTCTTCGCCTTTTATCAAAAGATAATATATTCTCTCTACTCTGAAATCACCAGTCGTTTTTTGAATGTTTCCAGATTTATCGGAATAAGTTACTTGCATCGAAGCAAAAACGGGTGCATCCTCAGTAATTTGAATCGTAGTTGAAGCTTTCACTTGCGACCAATTTTGTGTTTCTGGTTTGTAACTGAAGGAGACTTTTTCATTTGAAACCAACTGATCAGCTTCATTTTGAATTTTCAAAGTGACTTTTTGCGCTTTCGTGCCAGCATTGTAATTTCCAAATTTCTGAAGCGCATAACACGCCATCGCTGTCGATTTTGGTGAATCCCATATTTGTGTTCGCTTCTGCTGAACGAGCCACATTTGCATCGCTTGAACATCTTTAGGCGACTGATCCGCTTTCGCTAAAAATTCAATCAACATGGCTTGTGTTTCAATGTTATTTTCAAACCAACCGTAGCCACATTGATTTTCCAACCAGTACGTTCCCATTTCTGAATCACGACGAGCTCTGTCCATTGCGGAAGATTTCAATTTATTTGCAAATTCTGTATTGTTTTTTTTGATGGACCAAAGTCCCATAATGGCTTGTGTAGACAAGGTATACTCTTTCCAGTTATTCAGAATTAATGAAGCGTAATACTCAGTCGCGGAATCTTCTTTCACATCCGTAAACGAACGAATGTACAACCACTGAATAATTGATGTATTCAAACCATAACCCTTATCACGATCTGACTTTTTTAGTTTGTTATATTCTTCCGTGTAATGTGTGTTCAAAGCGTTCACTGTCGTAGAAAATGTAACCTCATCCACCGTAATTTGACTTTCTTTCAACCAAGCCAAACCATTCGCAATGTATTGTGTAATGTGCCAACTACTTCGTTCTTTTCCAACCCACGACCATGTTCCATTATCCAATTGCAAATCTTTCAATTTCTCCCAACTTACATTGGAAACCGACTTCAAATTCGTTTCATCCAAAAGTTGACCCAAACGACGTAATTGTTGCGTTTCATTTTCGGCATTTATTACCCAAACTGTTTCGGATAATAGTAAGGCTTTCAACTCCTCGTTTTGGTTTAATGCACTTGACAATGCATCTTCATCAGCCAACTTCCAGGTAGTTAAAGCAAGCTTCATATCTGGATTTTCACTCAAAATTTTCTGCGCCAACTGCGTTGCAAAGTACTGCGTAAAATACGATTCTGTCAATTCATTTTTAGGCTCCATCAACTGAGCTAAACTTAACAATGTTCCCCACAAAGGTTGTGGCTGAACTTGAATGCCGAAAGAAATCAATTTCGCTTTGTCAGAGATTTTATCGATATCGCGCAACTTCAATTCGTACGTTCCTTTTTCATCAAATGTGAAATTTTCTGCCATCGTAATCGTTTCCGTTCCACTTAAAATTAGCGTTGGTTTCCGAACGATATCAGAGA
>JBDNIA010000064.1:0-19847 GCA_041688525.1 Crocinitomicaceae bacterium
AATACAACGATAACCACGTAATTAACAATGTTTCTTTTGATATTCCAAAGGGAAAGAAAATTGCATTAGTCGGTGAATCTGGAAGCGGAAAATCTACACTAGCCGATTTGGTCGCTCGTTTTTATGATATAAATTCAGGTGAAATAACGTATGACGGAATCCCTGTAAATCAAATAAAGACGGACGATTTACGCAGTCATATTGGAATAGTTTCTCAAGAATCTATTTTATTCAACGACACTATCGCAAATAATATCGCCTTTGGCATGGACAATGTTGATTCCGAAGATGTAATTAGAGCCGCCAAAATTGCAAATGCCCACGACTTCATATCTAAACTAGATAGGGGTTACGATACAAATATTGGTGAACGCGGAAACAAATTGTCGGGTGGACAAAAACAGCGTATTAGTATAGCTCGTGCTATTTTGAAAAATCCTAGCTTATTGATTTTAGATGAAGCAACCTCAGCTTTGGATACAGAATCAGAAGTATTGGTTCAAGAAGCGTTGGAATATCTACTGCAGGGAAGAACTTCATTGGTCATTGCGCACCGACTGAGCACGATAAAGAATGCAGACACAATAATCGTTTTGTCGAAAGGTGAAATTTCTGAATCCGGCAACCACGAAGAATTAATGTCAAACAAAGGAATCTATTTCAAGCTTTGTACCCTGCAGGGTATTTCAACTTAGAAACTCATTAATGTTTGTGGGTCAATCGGCTTTTGCTCGAACCACAATTCAAAATGTAAATGAGGACCTGTTGAGTTTTCACCAGAATTTCCTGCAATCGCTATCGGATCTCCAAGTTGAACCCGTTGTCCGCTGCTTTTCAAATTTACTTTGTTATGTTTGTAGATTGAAAGATAGCCATTTCCGTGGTCAATAATCAAGAAATTGCCATCGTTTTTAGTATAACCAGAATACACGATTACACCGTTCAAACAAGCTTTTATAGTCGCTTCTTTCTTGCAAACTATATCCACCGCAGGATGACGCTCGGCAGAAAATTTCTCAGAAATATAACCTTTCACTGGCGCATCAAACAAACTGCTCGTTATTGATTCTGGCGCCTTTTTTTGAACCGTTCTCATGTCATCTTTAACCTTTCTCGCTAACCTTCCTTCATCTTTTGTCGTAGCGATTTTCACATCTTTTAAGTTGATTGGCTTAATTTCTTGTGGTTTACTGGAAAGAGAATCAGGCGCGATTTTACCAAGGAGGACGTCTTGAATGTCTTTGATGAATTTTTCTTGAGATTTCATTTCTGATTCTAATTCATGTAAACGAACCATTTGACTTTCTAGTTTCTGTCTTTCAATACTTACATCATTGTTGGTAAACCACGATTTTGCTGGACCAAAAAATAAAAATAAAGAAACTAAAATCGAAAAAACTAGCAAAACAAGTGAAAACAAGGAAATAAGTCGAAACCAACTCGTGTTGAATGACCAATTGGTGTCAAAGGTATTCGGATTGCCAAAAGATACTGAGACATCCTCCCGCAACTTGTCAATAAAGTTTTTCCAACTACCCATGTTAACTTTTCTTTCGTCAAAAATACAGTTTCGCAGCGAATTGCCTCTGTTGGATGTTAAAAAAGCTTTATTTTTAAAGAAAATGGTCTGATTTTGTTTACTCCTATCAACTAATTGTTAAAATTTGCGTTAAATATAAAAAGAACGGTTTGGTAAAACATATTTTTCATATTGCACTGCTCTTGGTTTGCTTTGATAGTTTTAGCCAATTGGTTACAAGTACGGCACAATCGCCAGCTCAGTTGGTGCAGAATGTTTTACTTGGTCCCGGTGTAACTGTTTCAAACATTACGTACACAGGCTCTTTAGGGGCGATTGGCTCTTTTACAGCAAATGGAACTAATTTAGGAATTAATAGTGGTATCATTTTAACAACTGGAACGGTTCTAAACACCGGTCAAGGCCCTCAAGGTCCAAATAATAAACCGGATGCAGGTATAAATAATGGAGCTGGAGGAACAGCTCTTTTTAGCTCTGTCCTTCCCGGCTCGAATACATTTAATGCAGCTATCTTAGAGTTTGACTTCGTTCCTTATTCTGATACCGTGAGGTTTAAGTACGTATTTGGATCAGAAGAATATCCTGAATTTGTCGGCTTAGCTTTTAATGATGTTTTTGGCTTTTTTATAAGTGGTCCGGGTATTGCAGGACAACAAAACATTGCCCAAGTTCCAAATAATGGTGGCGTTATTTCAATAAACAATGTTAATAACGGGCCAAACAATAATGGACAATGCACAAATTGTAGCTATTATGTCAATAACGGAATCGGCACAAATGGACCCTATAATTCTTCTCCAAACTACATACAATATGACGGATTTACAAAAGTATTGGAGGCAATTTCAAAAGTTCAATGCGGCCAAACCTATCACCTAAGGATAGCCATAGCGGATGTAGCGGATGCAATATATGATTCTGGTATTTTTCTGCAAGCGAACAGCTTAAGCTCCAAAACACCTGTGGAAATAACCTACACCATGACATCGCAAGCATTCTCAGAGCCAAATATTATGGCCGAAGGCTGCGTATCTACTATCGTTACTCTTACCAGACAAGGAAATATATCCACTCCGTTTACTGTTCCCTTAAATGTAACTGGAACTGCAATACAAGGAACGGATTATTCCGCTATTCCTACATCAATTACTTTTGCTGCAAATCAAAGTACCACATCGTTTACTTTTTCAGCTCTTGCCGATGCGCTCGTAGAAGGTTTGGAAACCGTAATTTTAAACTTTTTATTGACAGATCCATGTGGCAATCAAACTCCGATTGTTCTAAATTTAGCTATAAATGATGTGCAGCCCGTTGCCTTAAATCTTAACGATACAACAGTTTTGTGTTCTGGTGACAATGTTCTTCTTAAGTCATTCCCTTCTGGCGGTGTTGGACCTTACACATATGTTTGGAGTACAGGTGCGACAACAAGCGAAATAACTGTTAATCCCACAACAACAACTAATTATTCACTCACTATTACAGACAATTGTTTGAACGAATCAGCGACAGCTAGTGTAACTGTCACCGTGCCAATCTACAGTCCGATTTCTTTGACTGTAACACCGGATATTACTGAAATTTGTCCCTATTTAAAAGACACGCTAACAGTAAGTGCAAGTGGTGGAACGGGCGTCTACACTTATCAATGGAAAAAAGTTGGGGGAAGCTTTTTAGGTAATAGCGCCACCATTTACATTCAACCAAGTCAAACAACAGTATACCGTGTAATTGTTAGAGATCAATGCAATTTAATTGACTCTGCAGATGTCACCTACACTGTGCTAAGTCCGCCACTTTTAATTACAATGTCACCAGATGTTCAAATATGTCCGGGTGAAGATGCTACCCTCTCTGTAAGCGCAACAGGTGGATTCGGTGCGTATTATTATGAATGGATTCAAAGTGGTGAAACGACTTCCTCTATAACTGTCAATCCTTTCATTACTACGAATTACACTGTTCATGTTTCTGATGATTGCCAAACCTTTTTTATTCCAGGTACAACTCAAGTAAAGGTGATTAAACCAGACGCGCAATTCCGCGTTTCGAGTCAGACTGTTATGGAAGGATTACCAATAACATTTCAAAACTTAACATTGAATGGTGCGAGTTATTATTGGGAATTTGGCGATGGGCAAAGTTCTATATTAGTTCATCCAAACAATACCTATGCTGAACCGGGCTACTATGATGTTTGGCTTATTGCAACTGACTCCAACGGCTGCATTGATTCAACGAAATTAGGTGTTCGAATACTTGAAGAAGTTTATTTGTACGTTCCGAATACATTTACACCGGATGGAGACAGGTTCAACAATGTTTTCAGTATTGAAGCCATTGGACTTATTAAATTCAATATTAAAATATTTAACCGTTGGGGGGAAATTATTTTTGAATCCTTCGATGATAAATTTGAATGGGACGGCGCTGTAACAGATACGAGGAAGATGCAAGATGGCATTTGCACATATGTCATCACATATTCTACACCTTATGACATAAACCAAACCAAAGTTGGCCATGTCAATATATTAAGATAAAATTAAAGCGACTTTGTTCTTCCTCCGTCAACGGGAATATTGATTCCGTTTACATACGAACTCATAGGTGATGCCAAAAATAATATTGCTTGTGCAATCTCTTCTGGTTCGGCGATTCGTTTCATGGGTGATTCTTGAGCCATTGACGAAAAAATTCCTTCAATAGATTCTGCGCTTAACGTTGATTTATTTTCGGCAATTGATTTTAATCTCTCCGTATTTGTCGCTCCTGGCAGGACATTGTTCACAGTAATGTTGTAAGGTCCTAGTTCATTTGCCAACGTTTTACTCCAATTTCCGACCGCACCACGAATAGTATTTGAAACACCCAATTGCGGCAAGGGCTGTTTTACGGAAGTCGAAATTACATTTATTATTTTACCGTATCGATTTTCCTTCATTTTGGGCAACAAAGCTTGAACCAAAATATGATTACAAATCAAATGTTGATTAAATGCCGAAAGGAACTCTTCAATTGGCGCGTCTGCTATTGCTCCGCCTTTCGGCCCGCCGGTATTGTTTATTAATATATCAGCGTGATTTCCTTTCGATACCCATGCGCGAATTACCTTTTGCAATCCTGTTGGGTTTGAGAAATCAGCAACTAAATAATCGTGTTTCTGGCCTTTAGAGGTGTCTAATTGAGAACAAACATCTTTTAATTTCGCCTCATTTCGTGCTAATAAAACAACTGAGGCTCCGCTTTTAGCTAAAATTTCCGCTGCGGCTTTCCCAATCCCTTGCGTACTTCCCGAAACTAACGCTACTTTATTTTGCAATGATATTTCCATAACTCAAATTATGGCTTGAAATTACTCAATTTCCTTGGTATTTTGCAGTGAAAGCCAAAATCATTTGAATGGTAAATTGTTCAAAAACTCAATTTGCTTTTTAAAATTAATTATTGTTTTTACCTTTAACAAAAAACAAAAAATATGCTCGCTCCTTTTAATCTTCAAAAATGGATAAATGATAATCGCAATTTATTAAAACCGCCTATTAGCAATAAGAACTTATATGTTGAAGCAGGAGATTTCATCGTAATGATAGTTGGAGGTCCAAATGCCAGGAAGGATTATCATTTCAATGAAACGGAAGAATTATTTTACCAAATCGAGGGTGATATTTTAGTTAAAATTCAACAAGGTGGAAAAGTAGTTGATGTTTCAATTAAAGAAGGTGAAATATTCTTGCTCCCAGCAAACACTCCACATTCGCCTATTCGAGGAGAAAATACTGTAGGATTAGTAATTGAAAAGGTGCGAAGAAATTCGGATTTCAAGGATGGTTTGATGTGGTTCTGTGAAAAATGTAATAGCCCTCTAGCGGATTATAGATTTGGTTTAGAAAATATTGAAGTAGATTTTCTATCTCGATTCAAAGACTTTTACTCTTCTCAAGAGAATAGAACTTGCAAAAAATGCGGACATGTTATGGAGATAGATGAACGCTTCGTTTAACTTAACGAATTAAAGTGATGTGCCCAGTCAAAATGTGTGGTTTTTCATAGAAATCGTAATAAACTAATTTCCATGAATAAACTCCATCGGGGCAGATTTGATTGTTATTATAAGTTCCATCCCAATAATTTGCATAGTCTGTAATCAAATGTATTTTCTCTCCCCATCGGTTATAAATATCCATTTTAAAAGATTTAACATTTGAATGGATAACACTGAAAATTGAGTTATACTGATCGTCATCTGGTGTAAAAGTATTTGGAATGTAAATTATTGGATTGTAAACTATTTTAACACCACTAGAAGCAGAACAGCCATTTTGATCCTCAAATGTTACCGTGTATAAAAATTCTTGGTTCGGATTAGCAAACGTTGTAGCACAAACTACACAACTCAAATAATCAGGAGGTGACCACGTAAAAGAACCCGGAATATTACTTTCAGCCGTTATTTCAATCAATTCTCCGAAAAATGCAAGATAGCTTGTTGGCACATTAACTAACGGTTTGGTGTATAAATTTACAATTACAAAAGCTGTGTCGACACAGCCATCTTCATCAATTCCAACAACTTGGTAATTTGTATTGATCATTGGTCGGGCGACAACAGTGTTTCCGTATTGACTTGACAATGTTCCTGTGGGCGACCAAATATAATCCGTTGCCCCTATTGCGCCAATAACAGCGGCATCCCCAGGACAAATAGTTGTGTCGCCATATCCTTCCACTGATGGAAATAAAACATCGGCAAAAATACTATCTGATACCGTTCCACAAGAATTCGTAAAATCACAGTAATAATACATGCCTTGACTAGGAGATAAGCTAACGGTAGGGCCTGATATTGGCATTATATTGATGTTGGGTGACCAATCGTAGATATCGCCACCAGAAACAGAAATAGTTTGACTTGTATTCACACAAATTTTGATTGTATCGCCAATAATAGGGATTGGTGGATTTGTAAAAACTGTAATTGTAACCGGTTCTTCGTGCACACAGCCACTACTCGTCGTGCCAGTTACTATATAATTTGTAGTTTGTGTTGGGGTGCTAATTGGATTTGCAATATTTGGGTCACTTAAATAAGTGGGCGGTGACCAAGAATAATTCACTGCTCCAGATGCCGAAAGGGCAACGACATTCCCTATGCAAATGCTCGTATCATTTGAAGCTATCAATAAATCGTTATGAACATTTAAAACGATTGAAATTGTATCGACACCACAAGAGTCCGAAATTATTACTGTGAAAATAGTGGTAACATTTATCGTCGCAAAAGGATCGCTAGAGGTTGAATCATCTAAAAATTGTCCAGGAGACCAATTATAGAGTTGACCTCCTGTTGCGTGTAATTGGTAATTCCCGCCTATGCAAATCGTATCAGTTGGCTGAACAACAACTCCTTGAAAATCTCCTACTTCTATTACAAATGAGGAAGTATCCGCTTGATAACAGCCGAGTGCATCCCAAGCAATTAAAGTTACTGTATAACTCCCTGCTCCCGGGTAAACGTGAGAAGGACTTTGCACCGAGGAAGACGTTCCATCTCCAAAAGTCCAGAAATAATTATCGGCATACAATGTATTGTTTTGAAATAGAACTGGTTCTGGATAACAGATTAGCGGATCCAAAACTGTTATTAATGGAATAATCACACTTAAATCAAATTTAAAAGCTGCTAAATTACAGTTTGAACTATTATTCGTTGTTGACCATGAACCGGTGGTTGAGGTGAATCCAGAAGAATTTCCTCCGCAAGCAGCACAAACAGCATGATAAACTCTTCCCTGTTTGTCAAACCGACTTGTCCCTCCATCAACATGTTTATTGCTATTCGAAATTCCACCAAAAAATGTAGCATATTTCAAGGTGGAGGCATTTGAACCAAGAACAGCTAAATAAAAATTATCTCCAAGAGTAGTAGATTGATAAGCGTCACTCGTTACTGGAAATCCGGTCACGGTTGAATTCGTTGCTTGACTCAACATCACATTGAGTGGCCCGCCCCAACCTGCAATATAAATATCGTAACAATCCGAAACTAAAAATGCAGTCGGCGACATTTCCACATGTCCAGAACTGGCGCCTATCATGGTCGCCCATTGAATACTTGAGAGGTTATTTGTGTATTTTCGGATAAATTGCCCAGAATTAGCATTCCCGTATTTTCCGGGCGTAATTGAATATGCACTTTCCGATTGACCTAAAATATATGGATCATTTTGAATATCAGTTTGAACAAAATAAACTTGGTCATATTCATTTTGACCGACATAAGTTCCGTTAAGTGTTTGACCCGTAAGTGGATTCAATTTCATCAAAAATCCGTCGCTCATTCCTCCATTAAAGGATAAATCTTCTCCTGACACAAAGACTAAATTTGTAGAAGTAGTTCCTCCAGCTACAAATACATTTCCATTGTAAGCAACTTGAATGGAGTAGCCCGCGTCAGCTCCTGATCCGCTAATGTAGCGGGACCAAAGCAAAGAATTTAAGCTTGGATTCATCTTAAAAGCAACTACACTTTGAGCGCCTTGCATAGTTTGTCCACCAGCGCCAACTAAAGGAAAATTAGTTGATGTGGTTGAGGTAACAACAAAAACATTATTTGTTGAGTCTAAGGTAATTTCTCCTCGATATGCATCTCCATAATTGTATTTCAAGGTTGACGATCCATTGTAACCGTCATTTCCACTTCCTCCAACAAATGTAGATGAAAGAATTGCTGTTCCATTTGGATTAAATCGCGTAATAAAAATATCCGAACCAGGAATGGAAGCTGATCCACTTTGAGGCACAAAAGCAGTTCCGCCATTAAAACTTGGATCATAAGCACCAACTGCTGGAAAATCTACTGAGCCCGTCATTCCTAAAACATATAATTCGTTATTCACACCGCATACCATGCTACTTGGAAATTCATTGGACGTAACCCCTCCTAAATAGGTAGAATACAATAATGAAGAACCATCAGAGGTAAATTTCATTATTCCAATATCAAAATTCTGATTAAAAAAACTCGTGCCGTTAAACGTTTGATCGTACGCTCCAGTCGTTACTGGCATTCCTTGGCCAAATACAATTCCTCCTGCAAACATGTTTCCTTGATTATCGGGTGTAGCGGTTGAACCCCAATTGTCAGCTGTTGAGCCACTAAATGTAGAAAATGTAAGGGTTGGATCGATGACTAACTCAAAATTTGGATCAAAATTTCCGAGAACGTAACTCAAAGTGGAATTATCAAGATGAAAAGCGATTTCAACTTTCCTTTTTTCTCCATCTATTATTTGCCAGGCTAATGGCTTACTTTCTGAAATGATTCCGAAAGAGTGGTAAATTTTTAAGTTGCCATTGTCGTCAATTTCAATATTATCTGCTCCTTCAATTCTGGATTGAATAACCGAAGGGTCGGTATTAGGTTGAACTAAAAAAGAATATTTTAATGCTCCAATTTCTCCAACATATTCAATGTCAATACCGGAATAAAAGTTATTTAATTTAGTTTTATGGAACGATTTTACAAAACTTTTCCATTTTGAACCGTCATTTCCAATGTAATAATTACTGTAAAATAACGATTCATCTTTATTGATTAATCCGCCCGAAAACTGGGTGTTTATAAATGTATTTCTTAAAAGATGTCCTTTGAAATGATCATCGTGCTCAGCCAATTTGTCGCCGTGTTTGTGCATCCCGGAGTGGAAATGAAAAGTCATACCCGTTTTTGTCAAGTACATTTCACCTTCTGATAATTTTATTTTATGCAGAATATCGTCATCCCATTGGCCTTGGTTGGAATGCAACCAAACCTTCTCATCTTGACTGTAGGCAGTCAAGATAAAAACATGGAACGAAAAAGATAAAATTATTTTTAGCATCTCACACAAACATAAGGCTTTTTAAATAAAGTTTCAATGAAAAAGCCTATCAATAAAAACCTGATTTTGTTTCTATTAAAACAGAAATAGTTGCTTTTGGTTGCCTAAAAACATTGTGAATGTCGCATTTCAAGAACCTCCGGCATTTGAAATCGGGAAAATTTACCCTCGTTCCAGCTAAATAGTGTAGTTTTGCAGGATATTTTTAAAAACGTTTTTTCGATGAGTGATCCAATTAAACACGAGTGTGGCATAGCTGTTTTAAGACTAAAAAAACCACTTCACTTTTATCTGGAAAAATACGGCAGTGCATTTTATGGATTAAATAAAATGCACCTTCTGATGGAAAAGCAACACAACAGAGGTCAAGATGGTGCTGGTTTAGCGAATATCAAATTCGATATGGAACCTGGCGAGAGGTACATTTCTCGCCATCGAAGTGTTGCAAAACATCCTATCGAAGACCTTTTCAATTACATTGGTGAAAAAATTCAAATACTTGAGGAAGAAAATCCAGAATTATTAAACGATGTTGACTACTTGAAAAAAAACTTGGGATTCACCGGAGAATTATTTTTGGGACACCTTCGTTATGGAACTTTTGGAAGAAATGCAATAGAAAGTTGCCACCCTTTTTTAAGACAAAACAACTGGATAACAAGAAATTTAGTTGTTGCTGGCAACTTCAATCTAACGAATGTTGATGAATTGTTCAATGTATTAGTTAAGCTCGGCCAACATCCGAAAGAAGTTTCTGACACGGTTACGGTTTTAGAAAAAATTGGGCATTTTCTTGATGACGAAAACGAAGAAATGTTTGATGTTTTAAAAGCTCAAGGCTACAACAACAAAGAAATTTACAATAAAATTGCTGAAAAGTTAGACATAGAGAAAATATTAAAAAAAGCCTCCGAAGATTGGGACGGTGGCTATGCTATGGCGGGATTAATTGGTCATGGCGATGCATTTGTTTTGCGTGATCCCTCTGGAATCAGACCCGTTTCTTGGTATGAAGACGATGAAATTGTCGTTGTTGCTTCTGAACGTCCAGTTATACAAACGGCCTTTAATCTCCGCGAAGATCAGATTAAGGAATTAAAGCCGGGGCACGCCTTAATCATAAAGAAAAGCGGCTTAGTAAGTGAAGTCGAAATAAATACACCGCTTGAACCCAAAAGTTGTTCTTTTGAGCGAATTTATTTCTCAAGAGGTAGCGACATAGAAATATACAAAGAAAGAAAGCAACTTGGCAAAAATATCGTTCCTCAGGTACTTAAAACGATTGGCTACGATTTGGATAATTCCGTTTTCTCTTTTATTCCAAATACCGCAGAAGTTTCTTTTTATGGTCTAATAAAAGGTTTGGAAGATTACTTAAATGATGAAAAATACAAAGCCATATTAGCATTAGGTAAAGATGTGACGCCTGAAAAATTAGAAGCAATAATTTACCGAAGAGCGCGAATAGAAAAAATTGCAATCAAAGATGCAAAACTGAGGACCTTTATTACACAAGATGATTCTCGTGATGACCTAGTTGCCCATGTTTACGATATCACATACGGATCGGTTGTTCGTGGCAAAGATAACTTAGTTATTATCGACGATAGTATTGTTCGAGGAACCACTTTAAAGCAAAGTATTCTTCGTATTTTGGATAGATTGGAACCAAAAAAAATTGTCGTGGTTTCCTCTGCTCCTCAGATTCGTTTCCCAGATTGTTACGGAATAGATATGGCTAAAATGGGAGATTTCATAGCTTTTGAAGCGGCGATTGCTTTATTAAAAGAGAACGGTCTGGAGCAAGTTATTGAGGATATCTATTTGAAATGTTTAAGTCAGAAGAACTTGCCGAAAGAGCAAATTAAAAACTACGTTAAAGAGATTTACGAACCATTTACAAATGAAGAAATCTCAGTGAAAATTTCACATTTATTGAAACCTGCTTGCGTGAAAGCGGAGGTAGAAATCATTTATCAAACGGTTGAGAACTTACACGAAGCTTGTCCGAAAAATCTTGGTGATTGGTACTTTACTGGTAATTATCCTACCCCAGGTGGAAACAAAGTAGTAAACAAAGCGTTTATTAATTGGAAAGAAGGAATTAATGAACGAGCTTATTAATTTGAAAATAATTTGAAACGCAAAACAGCCATATTTTTTTATTCATTGGGCGGATATGTTTTGCTTCAATTTGCTTGGTGGGCCTATCATTTAATTGAACTCACCCAAATTAATGTCATAGAAGATACAGAAGTTTCCAGAAAAGTATTTATGATACTGGGCGAAGGGCTCGTATTTTTTCTAATTATCATGATAGGCTTGTGGCAAATAAGAAAATCAAGTAAAAAGGAATTAAAATTAGCCGAAAGGCAGCGGAATTTTTTACTCTCTGTTACCCACGAACTCAAAACTCCACTGGCGGCAAATAAATTGTTTTTGCAAACAATAAAGAAACGAGATTTCGAAATGATACAGCGGAATGAGCTTCTTGATAGAGCCATTTCAGAAAATGTTCGTCTCGAAAACATGATTGACAATATTCTAAATGCCACGCGATTAGAACATCAAGCGATTTATTTGAATCGAGAGAAATTCTTATTGGATCAACTCCTCTTTAAAATAGTTGACCGCTTTGAAAAAATCTATCAGGTTGAAACAATTCAGACAAAAATAGAATGCGACATTCCTATAATCAGTGACAAAGCGATGCTCGAAACGATAGTTGTGAACCTCATTGAAAATGCCCTTAAATATGCTGGAGACGAAGCAAAAATCATACTTTCTGCGCACAAGAAGGCCAATAATGTGATTTTTTCCGTGGAAGATAATGGGCCAGGTGTTCCCGTGGAAATTCAAAAAGATATTTTTGACAAATTTATGCGTTCCGGGAATGAAGAAACTCGAACAAAAAAAGGAACAGGTTTAGGCTTATATATTTGTAAGGAATTCGACCATCTAAACAAGGGTAAAATAAGCTATAAAAACGCTCGCCCAAAAGGCGCCATTTTTGAAGTAAGATTAATGCAATGACAAAAAAATTCGGACTGATAATATTAGATGGTTGGGGATTGGGCAAAAAAGACAATTCTGATGCCGTTTATCAAGCCAAAACACCATTCTTGGATAGTTTAATGGCGAGTTATCCGAACACCACCTTGACAACCTTCGGAGAAGCTGTCGGTTTGCCTGAAGGACAAATGGGAAATTCTGAAGTTGGTCATCTAAATATTGGGGCTGGACGGATCGTTTATCAGGAATTGACCAGAATCAACAAGTCCATTCGAGACGGTGATTTTTTTAAAAATGACCGTCTTTTAGACGCTATGAAATTAGCAAAAGAGGGCAAGCGAAAATTACATCTTATTGGTTTAGTTTCTCGCGGTGGCGTCCACAGTTCCCAGGAACATCTTTATGCACTTTGCGATATGGCAGAGCAACACGGTTTGAAAAACGTTTACATTCATGCATTTACAGATGGTCGTGATTGTGATCCCAAAAGTGGTCGCCATTTTCTTGGTGAGCTAGAAAAATATATTGAAAATAAAAGCGCCAAAGTCGCTACAATTATTGGTCGATATTGCGCCATGCATAGAGATAATCGCTGGGAGCGAGTTGCGGAAGCCTATCATGCCATTGTTAATAGAACGGGAACTCATTATGAAAATTCAAACTCTGTATTTGAGACCGTTTATAGCAAGGATATAACGGACGAATTTATACCGCCAAGTATCATTTCTGTTGGGAAAGAAGTTGACGCATCTATTTCAGAGGATGATGTTGTTATTAACTTTAATTTCAGAACAGATCGTCCCCGAGAAATCACGACAGCTCTTTCCCAAAAAGCATTTCCAGAGCAAAATATGCACCCTCTAGTTTTGCATTATTTCAGCATGACGATGTACGATGAAAACTTCAAGAATATCAACGTAATCTTTACAAAAGATAATTTAAAGAACACACTGGGCGAAGTCCTTTCAAAGCTAGAAAAATCTCAAGTACGTATTGCTGAAACAGAGAAATATCCGCACGTTACCTTCTTTTTTAATGGAGGACAAGAAAAACCATTTTTAGGTGAATCGCGAATATTGGTGAATTCTCCAAAAGTAGCGACTTACGACTTACAGCCAGAAATGAGTGCAATCGAAGTCAAAGATAAAATTGTAGAATACATGCAGACTGATACTCCAGATTTCATATGTTTAAATTTTGCAAATCCTGATATGGTTGGGCATACTGGTGTTTTTCCTGCAATAATTAAAGCGGTTGAAACAGTCGATCAATGTTTAAAAGAAGTTATTCAATCAGGCAAAAAAATGGGCTACGAATTTTTAGTCATCGCTGATCATGGAAATGCTGATTTTGCAATAAATACTGATGGAACTCCAAATACAGCGCATAGCATGAATCCCGTGCCTGCAATTTTGGTAACCGAAAATAGAGATCTACAACTTCACCGAGGTATACTTGCCGATGTTGCTCCAACAATTCTGCGCCGAATGGGAATTGCCGCCCCTATAGAAATGGATGGGAAATCAATGGTTCAACCGTAAAAATAGAATGACAAGTAAACGTATAAAAGTTAAGTTCACCTCCTACGAAAAATTCGTCATTGCACTATTAGCTATTGTACAATTCACAGTAATTTTAGACTTTATGGTACTCTCACCTCTTGGTGCGATTGTTCTTGAAGAGCTCAGTATTACAACTCAACAGTTTGCAATGGTAGTTTCGGCTTATGCAATTAGCGCTGGAGCTTCTGGTTTGGCCGCAGCTGGTTTTGCAGATAAATTTGATCGAAAAAAACTATTGCTTTTCTTCTATGCCGGATTTATTTTAGGGACCTTGTTTTGTGCCCTTGCACCTAACTATGAATATTTGTTAGCCGCACGAATTGTCACTGGAGTATTTGGCGGTGTTATGTCTTCTATCAGTTATGCGATAATTACGGACCTTTTTCCCATTGAAAAGCGTGGCAGCGTAATGGGATTTGTTCAAACCGCATTTGCTGCTAGTCAAGTTTTAGGTATTCCAATTGGTTTGTATTTGGCTAATAAATTCAATTGGCATGCCCCCTTTTACGTAATTGCTATCTTCTCGTGCCTCGTGGCTCTTGTTGTTGCCTTAAAACTTAGACCAATCACAGAGCACATATTGGCAAACAAAGGAAGGAATCCTGTTGCGCACATACGCCAAATCCTTACAAATAAAAATTATTTAATTGGGTTCTCGGCAACAATTCTACTTGCAACAGGGGGCTACATGCTGATGCCTTTTGGAAGCGAATTTGCAAATGAAAATCTTGGTATTTCATTAGATGAACTGCCCTTCTTATATCTAGTAACGGGTATTTTCTCATTTATTTTCGGGCCAATTATCGGGCGGCTTAGTGATCGCGTAGGAAAATTCAAAATATTTCTTTTTGGAACGTTGGTAACGATAGCTTTTGTTGGTGTTTATACCAATTTGGGTGCAACACCGCTTTGGTTAGCAATCGTTTTAAATGTATTCCTATTCATAGGAATTAGCTCTCGAATAATTGCTTCTTCGGCTTTGATTACATCTGTCCCTGAGGCTCAGGATCGTGGCGCATACATGAGTGTAAACTCATCTGTTCAACAAGTTTCTGGAGCCATAGCATCCTTATTGGCCGGAGCTATAATATACCAAGCGATTGATGGGAAATTAATGAATTATCCAATATTAGGCGCGACGGTCATTCTCACGATGATTATCTCCATTCTTTTGATGCGCAGAGTTGATAAAATGATTAAAAAGCGAGATAATCAATAATACTCGTATTCCTTTATTCGAAGAATCGTAATGTTGGAACTGCCTCGTTCCTGCACCAGAAAAGCAGAAGGCAAATTGGAAATTTCGTTGTACAAAAATTGTGTTTCTTTCGTTAATTTGCTGTCTAAAAATTCCTTCTTTTCAATTAAATTACCTTTTTCGTCGTAGCTAAATGTCCAAGATTCTTTGCTGATTTCTTGTTTAGAAGTTAACACCTTTTTTTGAAGCAACTTACCTTTATTATCGTAATCAAAACGAATGACCAAACCTTCATTTGTGGAAATAAATCTATCCTCCTGCTTAACTAGCTTGCCATTTTCATTAAAAAAAGAGGTCAATTTTGCGTAAGGTGTGCCTTGTTTATTCAAGCGTATTTTAACTGGATTTCCTTGAAATTCTTCCTCTCTAAAACGTTCACTATATTCTTCCTTCATTACAGGAATCCCAGTAAAATCGATTGCCCTTCTATATTCTTCTACTAAAATTATCTCTTTATTCTGATTAAAAACTGTCGTTTTGTAGGAGAAAAACTCATGTGTTCCCATACTTTCGAAAATCAATAAACCTTTGTCGTTATAGAAATATTTTGTCCAGACCGTATCCAAAGTTCCATCGTCCTTTCGAGTTTCATATGATTGGGAAATTCTTCCAAGACTATCAAATTCGAATATCTGCCAATAATTCGTTTCTCGCATGGGATAACCTGCCCGCTTTAAAGTGAAGCGTCCATTTATACTTTTAATCTTTCTCTCTTTAATGAATTCTGCGTTAAACACCCAATTGTCAGATAATTGTTCGCCATTCTGGTTGGTAAAAATCTGTCCATCAGATGACCGTGGCAGAAAGAAGAGAAAAAGTAAAAACCAAAAATGCATCGTCAAAAATAATAATCTATCATTAAGAATAAAACCAAAATCAACTTACTTCTCATGGCGTATATGTTAAAACTATAATGCAAGTGCAGGAAAACGTAACAAAAACAGTGTGAATTCCGTTAAACAGGTATAGCACACTTAAATAAATGTCAAAAAAAGGACTTTCTCGTATTTTCTGCTGGAGCAAATGGATTTTTGCTTCCGTATTTTTCTTGTGTTTACTTATTAGTTTGAGTGTATATCTGTTCCGCGATAAAGTTGTCGGAATAGTTGTTGTCGAAATAAATAAAAACTTAAATACACCTGTTAAAGTCGGCAATGTCGATTTGACTTTTTGGGGTTCTTTCCCAAATTTAAGCGTCGACTTTAATGAAGTATTTGTGCACGATGCTATTCCAGAAGCGAATCAAAGTGACACTTTATTTTATTCGAAAAAAATTCGTTTGAAGTTCAATCCAATTGATATCCTGAACAAAAACTACAAGGTTAAAAAAATTGAAGTTTTCCCGGGATATGGTCACATTAAGCATTTTGCAGATGGTCGCTCAAATTATGATATTTTTAAACCTTCTACGGACACAACGCCTTCGCCATTTCAATTCACCTTAAACGAATTATACTTTGAAGATTTCCGATTGGATTATTCACATTTTGGGACTGCCCAGTTCCATGCCACTCGCTTAGCTGATTTTCGTTTGTCTGGCGATTTTACCGAAAAAGTTGCTGACTTGACAGCCGAAAGTAATCTAGAAATTATTTACGCACAAAGTGGTGAAGTAAAGCTTGTTGAACATAAAGCTGCTTACTTCAAATTAAAATTGCGCATTAACCAAGAGGATGGTACAATCAATTTACCTGATGCATCCGTCCAAATTGCTAATCTTCCTTTTATATTTGGACTAGATGTCAACGAGAAATTAATTGACGTACGACTAAACGCAAATAACTTACAATTAGTAGATGTAGCTAGAAACATCCAACACCAAGGCACAAAAAAAATAGCAGATCTTAGGGGAACTGGAACTGTTCAATTTAATTTTCATTATACCGATGAACGCAAAGAAGACGCGTCGGGAAAAATCGAATGTAACTTTGGCGTGAAAAACGGCAATATCGTTGAACCAACTGAAAATTTGTTGATTTCCAATATCAATATCAATGGTTTTTATGGAAACACAAATAAAAAATTGGGGGAGCACCTTTCCTTAGACAAATTAAATTTCCAAACAATAGCTGGACCTTTCGCCGGAAATTTAATGATAACTGAATTCAATCAGCCTCATTTTCAAGGAAAAGCAATTGGTTCGATTGATTTGGCAATTCTTCATGCAATTTTTCCTTTGCCCTCAATTCAGAGTACATCAGGAAAAATTGCCGTTGATTCAAAATTCGATGTAAAATCGACAACTGCTGGCGCCGAAATTAGAAACTGTGATGGGAATATTGATTTCGCAGATGTTCAATGTCAATTGGTTAATGACAAACGTTATTTTGATCACATCACTGGTCGTTTTTACTGGAAAGATAATATTGCTGGATTAGAAAAATTAAGTCTTACCATTGGAAATTCAGATTTATCCTTGGATGGAAAATTTGAACAACTCCAAGCTTATTTGAATAATACAGGCAAATTAAAAGCGGATATTAAGATAAGGAGTGCCTTCTTAGATGTTCAAGATTTCTCCACTTCAACAAAAGCAGAAGAAATAGCGAATGGAAGAAATTATATACTGCCGAATAACATAGACGGAAACCTTCATCTAATGGCCAATAATTTGACGTATGAAAAACATCAATTCAAAAAACTGTCTACCGAATTAGTCATTTTTGAGCGCAACTTGCATTTCAACCAATTATCCCTTCAAAATTCGGAAGCCGATATTGTCGGAAACCTATTAATTCGAGAAAAGTCACCCGAAATTTTCACTATAAGTACAAATGCACATTCAAATAATATTTCATTCGCGCCACTTTTTGCTGAATGGGATAATTTTCAACAAACGGTAATCTCTTCAAATAATATAAGTGGAAAAGCAATTATCGATTTGCAATTTTCTGCGCCTTTTGACCTAAAATCTGGAATTAAATCAAAAGATATTGTTGCAACTGTAAAAATGAAAATCGATGACGGTCGACTAAAGAATATAGACGCCTTCAAATCGATTACAGTGAGTTTAAAAGAATCCGTTATGACGCGTATGATTTTGAAAGAAAACAATATTCAAAATTTTGAAAATAACTTGTTGGACTTGAAATTTGCAAGCATAGAAAATACATTCACCATTTCAAATGGTCGATTATCTATTCCACGAATGACGATTATTTCAAATGCCCTAACAGTTAATCTTTCCGGTGTTCACGACTTCGACAATCAGATTGATTATCATTTAGACTTTAACTTAAGAGACATAAAGAAAAAGCAAACAAAATCAGAATTTGGAGAGATCATTGATGATGGAACAGGCCTACAATTGTTTGCACACATGTTTGGCCCAATAGATAACCCGACAATTAAATGGGACCAACAAGCTAAACGAGAATTAGTGAAAGCTAATATTGAAGCCGATAAGCAGACAGCAAAAGAAATGTTGAAAGCAGAATTCGGATTGTTTAAGAAAGACAGCACATTACGTGTATATCAAGTAAAAGAAAAACCAAAAGAAGAGATACAAATAAATTTTGGAAAAACAGAAGAAACAGAGGTTGTTGAAGATGTGAAAGTCAAAAAAGACAACAAAATCAACAAAACTGTACAGAATTGGAAAAACGAGGCTGACAAAGCAAAAGACAATAAAATTAAATTCATTTCAGACTAAGACGATTCGAAAGAGTCGTTTTTTTTTAAGCAAAAAATTATGACCAAATTTGTCATGATAATATTTGTCATGATAATATTTGTCATGATAATATTTGTCTAAAATGAAGTCTCTATTAAAAAATGCTAGAAATGTAAAAGGTTTACTTACATGTGAAGTGGCAAATTTACTCCGCATAGATCAAGCACTAATAAGCAAATTTAAAAGTGGAAAGAGAATACCAACAAGCGAGCAAATTAAAGCATTGTCACACCATTAGGAAATCCCTTTTGAAGAATTGCAAATAGCTTGGTTAAAAGAAAAAATATTAGCGGAAATAGGACATGAATACTTTGCTAACGAAGCTTTGCAATTGGTGCAAGAAGAAATAAGCAAATACAAAAATAACTCTTCAATTTCGTATGAACCAAGTCTACAAAAAGTATTATATGAAATTGACCAATTAAAGTCAAAGCTGGATAAATTAAGAGAGTTTGATAGTTACAGAATTGCTCAGGCATTGGATCTTGAATATACTTTTGAGAGCAATAGAATAGAAGGTAACACTCTTACTCTCAAGGAAACGGATTTGGTCATAAATGAAGGTCTTACAATAGCAGGAAAAAGTATGCGAGAGCATCTGGAAGCTATTAATCATAAAGATGCGATTGCTTATGTAAAAGATTTGGTGCAACGCAAAATAAATATCACAGAACGTGAAGTTTTAAGGGTTCACAATTTGATTTTACGCGGCATTCGACCAGAAGATGCTGGCCGATATAGAAACGTAAAAGTAATGATAAAAGGTATAGCGCACATATACCACCTCAATCATACTTGGTGCCAAAACAAATGGAAGGTTGTTTCAACTGGTTTATCAAAAATAGAAATAGGCTACATCCAGTAATTTTAGCGGCAGAAATGTACGAAAGATTGATTACTATCCATCCTTTTATTGATG
>JBDNIA010000065.1:0-4411 GCA_041688525.1 Crocinitomicaceae bacterium
AGTTTTAGTAGAAATTTTTATTCATCATAAGCATGAAATTCGTCCTAATTCTTACTTTCTTATGGACTATTCTGAGGTGTAATCCGGCATCATCTCAACAAACCGTTGGCGTATTTACCAATACCGTCGATTCATATAATGGATATACAATGTTTGCTCCTATGGGGAATAAAACTACGTTTTTAATTAATAACTGTGGTGAAAAGGTACACAGTTGGCTTTCCAATTACAAGCCAAGTTTATCGGCTTATTTTTTAGAAAATGGAACTTTACTCCGCACCCGTAACACACAAAATTCAACCTTTGTAGGGGGAGGCTCTGGCGGGGGAATTGAAATGTTAGACTGGAACGGCAACGTAATTTGGGAATATACCATTTCTTCTGCTGCAGAATGCCAGCATCATGATATTGAATACTTGCCAAATGGGAATATTCTCGCAATCGTTTGGGAAGCAAAAACAGCAGCAGAAGCTGCCCAAGCTGGAAGAGAAACTTCTGGAGCGACGCTCTGGTCTGAAAAAATAATTGAAATTCAACCTGATTTATTGAATGGTGGTGGATCGTTAGTCTGGGAATGGCACGTCTGGGATCATTTGGTGCAGGATTTTGATGGTACAAAAGACGATTTTGGCACAGTAAGCACTTCTCCTCAATTATTAAACATCAACTATAACTACGCCAACCCTATACAAGCAGATTGGCTGCATTTTAACGCGGTTAATTACAATGCTGAGCTTGATCAAATTATGATTAGCTGTCACAATTTCAGCGAATTGTGGATTATAGATCACGCAACAACTTCAGCACAAGCAGCCAGCCATTTGGGTGGTGCGCACAACAAAGGTGGAGACTTGTTGTACAGATGGGGAAATCCTGAAGCGTATGACCAAGGAACGGTGACTAATCAGCTTCTTTTCCGACAACACGACACGCACTGGATTACAGACTCTTTAGCGGACGGAGGCAAAATACTTGTATTCAATAATCAAGTGGGATCGAACTATTCACAAGTGAACATAATCAGTCCGCCAATTGACGCAACTGGAAATTATACTTATTCGGGTATAAGCTATTCTCCTTCTGCTTTTGATTGGACCTACCAAGCGACAACGCCAAGTAATTTTTTTGCCTCAAATATTTCTGGCGCACAACGTTTACCGAACGGCAATACTTTGATTTGTGCAGGTCCTGCTGGTGAATTTTTCGAAGTAACTACAACGGGCGAAAAGGTCTGGAAATATATAAACCCTGTTTCTTCCACAGGAATTATAACCCAAGGCAATACGCCGAATCAAAATAGTGTGTTTAGAGCCTCTAAGTACCCTGTAAATTATACCGGATTTATAGGCCATTCATTAACGCCGCAAGGGTATATTGAAAGTGGCTCGACTTTTACTTGTGCTTTATACTCTGCAGAAATAAATGAAAATATCTTATCAAACTCCCCAAAAATTTACCCAAATCCAACAGACGAGATTTTCAAAATTGACGGTATTAATTTAGATTTGAATAAACTCAAAATTTATAACTTGTTAGGAGAAGAGCTTAGTAAAGAAATATCAGTCAATCAATCTCAAATAAATATTAGTCGCTTACCTAGCGGGATGTATTTTTTGGAAATCGGTTCTTATACGGGTAAGATTAATAAAAAATAACCCCAAGCCAAAAAATATCATTAAAGGGTTTTTTATTCGTCTAACTCCACCACCACCTCATTTCTTCTAAAGAAAAAATCATACGGTGGGTTATAACCAAAAAATGAAAAGTGGTTGGTATGTTGAATCCCTTCTGCTGACAACGCTGCAATTAATTTATTCTTATATTCTTCAATTTTCTCCGTATTTGCCCAGCCGCCAAAACGAACGACAGCCATTTTTTTTGTTGGTACTTCTTTGAATTCAATATCAGTGTTTTTCGGTTGAGGCAAATTTTCTCTATTCATTTTACTCGGAAGCATAAACATCATCGTCACAGAATCTTCTATGGACATCGCAACAGGAGACGTCATTGCAATTTTCTCCTGCTTTTCGTTTCCCCCAAAGATATATCCTGCCAAAATAGAAAAACCCCTACTAGAAGCATTCTTGTAATCCTTAACCGTCATTTTTACAGAGGTAAACAAAGCCGCATCGTACTTGCGCACTTCAAATAATTCATATTGCTTCAAAACGGTGTACGGATAGTTTTCAATGTTATTTCGACTGAAGTACACGTAGATTTGAAAAGCCACGAAAACCAATACTACTATTCCTAAAATTATTTTCAAGCTCTTCACTTTTTAAATTATTTCTAATTTCTTTTATAAATACAATTGCCTACCTTCTAAAAAACAATTATTTCTGACGTTTTGTTTATTGAAGTGTATACTATTCTTAGTGCATCAAAAAACAAGAAAAGGTGATTTTTAGACCACCTTTTCTTTTCTTGTTTATTTCAAATCAAAACGATCAAGATTCATCACTTTATTCCAAGCCGCAACAAAATCATGGAGGAATTTATTTTTCGAATCTGAACTAGCATACACTTCAGCAATCGCTCTCAACTCAGAGTTAGAACCGAAAATTAAATCAGCACGTGTTCCCGACCATTTCACTTCGCCTGTTTTTCTATTTTTTCCTTCAAACGCATTTTGAGCATCTGATGTGGAATTCCACTTCGTCCCCATATCCAATATATTGACAAAGAAGTCATTAGAAAGCACTTCTGTATTTGCAGTGAAAACACCATGCTTCGACCCATCAAAATTAGTGTTTAATACACGCATTCCGCCAACTAAAGCTGTCATTTCAGGCACGGTAAGTGTCAATAATTGTGCTTTATCGATTAACATTTCTTCAGCCGTAGGACTATGTTTTTGCTTATAATAATTTCTGAATCCGTCTGCGGATGGTTCGAGTGCTGCGAATGATTCAACGTCCGTTTGCTCTTGCAAAGCATCTGCGCGTCCTGGCGTAAATGGAACTTTCACCTCATGTCCTCCGTTCTTTGCCGCTTTTTCAACTCCAGCACAACCGCCTAATACAATTAAATCCGCCATGGAAATCATCTTTCCACCAGATTGCGCAGCATTGAATTCTTTCTGAACGCCTTCTAAAACACTCAAAACTTTTGATAGCTGAGCAGGATTGTTAACCTCCAAATTCTTTTGTGGTTCCAAACGAATGTGAGCACCATTTGCTCCTCCTCTCTTATCCGAACCCCGGAAAGTGGAAGCGGAAGCCCAAGCCGTAGAAACTAATTCGGAAACCGAAAGTCCAGAAGCTACTATTTTGTTCTTTAATCCTTCCGAATCTTGCACATCAATCAATTTGTGGTTGACTGCTGGAATAGGATCTTGCCAAATCAAATCTTCTTTTGGCACCTCAGAACCTAAATACAACTCTCTTGGTCCCATATCTCTGTGCGTCAATTTAAACCATGCTTTTGCAAATGCATCTGCCAATTGGTCTGGATTCTCGAAATAATTTTTTGATATTTTAGCATAAATTGGATCCATTTTCAAAGCCATATCTGCCGTTGTCATCATTAAGTTTTGAGTTTTGGATGCGTCGCCCGCGCGAGGCGCTTGACGAGCATTAGACGACTCCGTGGGTTTCCATTGGTGAGCACCAGCTGGACTCTTCGTCAATTCCCAATCGTAATTTAAAAGTACATCGAAATAATCATTGTCCCATTTAGTTGGGTTCGGCGTCCAAGCTCCTTCAATTCCACTAGAAATAGTATCATCTCCGTGACCCGTTCCAAATGAATTTTTCCAACCTAGTCCCATCTCTTCCATATTCGCCGCAGCAGGCTCTCTGCCGACGAATTCGTCAGGGTCAGCCGCTCCGTGTGACTTTCCAAATGTGTGACCCCCAGCAACTAATGCAACGGTTTCTAAATCGTTCATCGCCATTCGTCCAAAGGTTTCTCGTATATCTACTGCCGACTTCAATGGATCTGGATTTCCGTTTGGTCCTTCCGGATTAACGTAAATCAATCCCATTTGAACTGCTCCTAGTGGATTTTCCAATACTCGATCGCCCGTATATCTGTTATCACCTAACCATTCTGTTTCTGATCCCCAATAAATATCTTGCTCTGGTTCCCAAACATCTTCCCGACCTCCGGCAAAACCAAAAGTGGCTAAACCCATAGATTCTAAAGCGCAATTTCCAGCTAAAATCATTAAATCAGCCCATGATATTGTCTTACCGTATTTTTGTTTAACTGGCCAAAGTAAGTATCGGGCTTTATCTAAATTTCCGTTATCGGGCCAACTGTTCAAAGGCGAAAAACGCTGACTTCCTGAACCTCCACCACCGCGGCCGTCCTGAATTCTATATGTTCCAGCACTATGCCAAGCCATACGAATGAAAAATGGACCATAATGACCATAATCTGCCGGCCACCAATCTTGTGAGTCGGTCAT
>JBDNIA010000464.1:0-2205 GCA_041688525.1 Crocinitomicaceae bacterium
CCACCACATTTTACAGAGATACGATAGATATTTGTCAAGCATTTTTGAATTATAGAATTGTTCATCCCGGAAATGGCTGCGATTTTACGTCGAACGCTATTGGTGATCTTTTTGAAGACAAAATTACACCGGATATACCAGTAATATCGAATACTACCATTGATACGAACACAGGAAATATTAATTTGACTTGGAATTTAAACGGCCAATCCGACACCTATGGTTATGTAGTTTATTTGATGGACGCAAGTGGTTTTTTGATTGAAATCGATACGGTTTGGGGACAAGCCAATACAACTTATAATTATTTTGAAAATACGGCAAATGGGCCATTGAGTTATTCCATCGCAGCCTTCGATAGTTGTTTTACAACATCTATTCCTGCTACATATCAAACCTCGGCTAAGGCAGATGTACATTCAACATCTTTTCTATCTGGCATTTACAATGAATGTGGTTCTGTTGGCGCTCTGTATTGGACGGATTACGAAGGATGGGATATCGACCATTTTGAAGTTTTTTACCACGACAATACTACCGGCTGGATTAGCATACCTAACATTCAAGGCAACCAGCATAGTATTCTATTAACCAATACAGCAACTTATGAATTTGTAGTTCAAGCGCATCATGCAGATGGTCGAAGCACATTTTCCAATATTATTGAGCTTACAGCGACGGCATCAGCTCCTCCAGCTATAAATTATATTGCAACAGCTAGTGTAATCGGCCAAAAAGTTCATCTTAAGCATTTTGTTGACACATCTGGAAACGTCTCTGCCATCGCTTTCGAATGGTTGCAAAAAGATGGTATATTTAAAGAAGTAGGTCGTGTTCCAGTATTCTTGCCATTCACAACATTTATCCATGATGATGCCAATGTAGAACAGCTAAATACATATCGCGCTGTAATAATAGACAGTTGCGGAAATCAAACCATTATTTCTGATACCGTGCAAACTACTGTTTTAAATATCATTGGTGATTCCATTAATTTAACAAATACCCTAAATTGGTCTCCATATATAGGTTTTGATGGACCAATTATTGATTGCGAAATTTATCGATCAATTGATGGTGTGATAGATATTATTCCACTCGCGAATGTTGGTCCTTTTACCTATCAATATACGGATTATGTTAGCGAAGAATATGTTAGAAACGCACTTTGTTACTTTATTGTTGCGATAGAGGGAATCAATTCATATGGTTTTTCTGAAACAGCGAATAGTAATCGTAGGTGTTCTGAATTTCCACCAAAAGTCTTTATCCCAAATGCATTCACCCCTGGCGGATTTAATCCCGTTTTTAGGCCCGTTTACTCTTATATGAAATTTCCAGATTTCTATATGAAGATTATTGATCGCTGGGGACAAGTAATTCATGAAACCGATGATCCATTAACGGGTTGGAACGGAAACATTTTAAATGGGAGTGAACAAGCTCCAAACGGTATGTACCGGTACATAATCCTATTTTATGGAATAGATGATTTAGAGACGGTCTATACGGGTCATTTCTCACTTATCCGATAATTCTATCTTTGTACAGTGAAAAAAATTCTAATTATCCAAACTGCATTCTTAGGCGATGTTATACTCGCTACTCCAATTGCTGAAAATCTTAAAGCCAATTTTCTCAATATTGAAATTCACTATGTGGTAAAAAAAGGGAATGAATCACTTTTATCGAACCATAAGTATATCGATAAAGTTTGGGTCTTTGATAAGAAAAATGGGAAGTTTAAAAACATACTACAACTTGCGAAAAATTTAAGAAAAGAAAAATTCGATTTAGTGCTGAATCTTCATCGCTTCGCTAGCTCAGGAATCATTGCTGCACTGGCAGGAGGTAAAAAGCTTTTTGGCTTTAAAAAGAACCCAATGTCATTTATGTATACCAAAAGCTACATTCATGAAATTGGCAATGGCGATCATGAAGTCGACCGAAACCTTTCGTTGTTGTCTTCCTTAAATTTAAAAGATTTCGTTAAAAGGCCTTCCTTATTTCCGTCAGATTCAGACCAGGAGAAAATTTCAGAATATCAGTCAAAACCCTATTATTGTATTGCACCAGCAAGCGTTTGGGCAACAAAACAGCTGCCAAAGGAAAAATGGATTGACTTGATTAAATTACTCAGTCTTCGGAGCCAAGTTTATGTACTCGGAAGTCCTGCCGACAAACCATTTTGTAATGAATTAAGAG
>JBDNIA010000465.1:0-3576 GCA_041688525.1 Crocinitomicaceae bacterium
AAATTAAAATTAATAAGCTTATTTTCTTTGATTTCCATACCTTCTATTTCTAGTAATTCTTGCATTCGAGTAGGTGTTGAAAAATGTGCGGCTCCAGTTAAAAGTCCGACACGATTTACGACGCGATGAGCTGGCACGTCTTCGATTGAATGAGCTGCATTCATTGCCCATCCAACCATTCTACTTGATTTCCCACTACCTAAATATCGAGCTATAGCACCATAATTAGTTACGCGACCAGCAGGAATCATGCGAACCACATCATAAACACGTTGAAAAAAATCTTTATTCTCTTCAGAAAGCTTTATTTCCATTCATTAAATGTAAGGAATAAAAAGGGATTGAAAAAAGCTGCTATTTTTGTTGAAATTGACAAATAACATGAGTTTTCAAGACCAAACATTTAAGAAAATTAATTTCACTCAAAATGATTTATCAACGGAATACGATAATTGTACCTTTAAAAATTGTCAATTTACGGGTATTCAACTAAATTCCATTGCGTTTTCAGCATGTCATTTTTTTGAATGTGACCTAAGTAATGTAAAATTGACAAACACGAGCTTTAAAGATGTCCATTTCGAGAAATGCAAAATGCTCGGATTGCGATTTGAAGATTGTAAAACATTTTTATTGGAGTTTTCTTTTTCGGAGTGCATTCTAAATTTCTCTTCTTTTTATGGTTTAAACATTCAGAAACAGAGGTTTGAAAATTGTCAGCTTCACGAAGTTGATTTTACAGAATGTAATTTATCTAGGGGAATATTTAAGGAATGTGAATTAAATAACGCTATTTTTGAGAGAACCAATTTGGAGAAAGTAGATTTGCAATCAGCTAGGAACTTTTCTATTTCACCAAATGAAAACAAACTTAAAGGAGCTATATTTTCAAAAAGTGATCTTTATGGTTTGGTTAGTCATTTGGGAATAATTGTAAAGTAATCCTATTATAAAAGAGCTTATGAAACAAGATATACAAGTCGATCTATTTCATTATATAAAACAAAAGTTGGCTGGCGAAGATGTACTTGGTCTTGCTCTATCTGATGTGTTGAGCATTAGTCCAGATGCAGTTTATCGCAGATACAGAAACGAAACGGCATTAACGATAAATGAAGTTAAAAAACTGTGTTCACATTTTAATATTTCTTTTGATGCTTTGTGTGAAATGGGAGATGGCAAAGTCAATTTCTCTTATACACCTTTAAATACTTACGATTTTAGTTTGGAATCTTACTTAGAGGGTATCCTGATAGCTTTTCAAAAACTAAAAACTCTTGGCAGTCCAGAACTAATCATTTCCGTGAACAACTTGTCGCTTTTTCAGTTGCTAAATGTTCCTCAACTCGTTCGATTTAAGCTGTTTTTCTGGGCAAAAACACATTTACAAATTCCAGATTACAAAGAGACTTTGTTTTCACATGACAAGGCGAGTGACAATGCTTTTCAATTAGGCAAGGAAATAGTACAGATATATAATTCTATTCCTTCGAAAGAAATATATGATTTGGAATATATGCGTGGCTTCCTCCGACAAGTGGAATATTATTTCAAAGCACATTTATTTGAGGATCCAGAATATGCTATTTTCCTATTCGATAGGGTTTTAATGCTCTCATCTCATTTGAAAGCGCAAGCAACTATCGGTAAAAAATTCATGTACGGAAATCAAGCACCTGCGCAAGGAAACGATTTCCAAATGTACTTGAACGAAACAATAAATTCGGATGCCACATTTTACTTCAAAGGAAAGGAAAAAGAAGGACTGTATATTACGCACAACATTATGAACTATTTAGAAACCAGCAACCAGGCTTATATACAAGATACCGTTCAGATACTCGATAGACAATTGAGTAATTCCAGCTTAATAAGTGTCGTTAATGAAAAAGAAAGAAACAATTTCTTTTACGACTTCGATCGAACTATTAATTCATTCAAGAAAAGAATCGAAGCAAATCTTTCCTTTTAGCAATAAATTTTCTGCGCAACAATTTAATTTCTTATACACTTGAGTTGCGGTATTCGCAACTAAAATAATTTGTAATTGCGGTATTCGCAACTTTTGTAAATTGAACCACCAACTATCTAGCTAAGTTATATTATACGCAACTCTTGTTGAATGAGTTTCGAAATTCAATTGAAGACTTGCTTTTTTTTTCAGAAATATTTGTTCAGATCAAAAAACAAAAATGATGAAGAAAACAACTTTAATACTCGGAATTATCGGATTGAATTTTACAAGTGTATTTGCACAAGATTCAATTAACAAAACAACCTTTCAACAAGGCTTACCAACTATTGCTGTTGCCAATCCTTATGTGAATGGCATTGCAAGCAAATCTGAAACGATTGCAAAAATGATACGTCTAGAACTTATCAAAATGAAACAATACAAAGTATATGACGAATTTGACATGACAGATGTTTTGAAAACAAAAGAAGAATACCGGCTGGACTGTTATGGTCAGAATTGTCTAATTTCTTTAGGAGCGGCTCTCAACACAGATTTCGTAATGTGCGGAAGTATTGACGGTTTATCTAATCGAATTGCTGTAACCATTAAAATTGTTGATGTGAAAGGGAAAACCATTTACAAAACCATGGTAAAGGAATTTGATGATCAGGAAATTGAATTACAAAGAATGCTTGAAATCGTATTAAAAGAAATGCACGACGCGCCTATACAAAAAGAAATAACCGAACGTTTAGCGTATAAAAATGATCTCATAACCTCGACAAATGTAGGTCGAATCAATAACTCTGGACCGCGAATTGGCGGGGCATACTTATCGGGTTCATTAAATGAATTTGCACGTAGACCTGAAAATCAAGGTGGCCTGGAAATTACTCCTTTTGTAAGTATGATTGGTTATCAATTTGAAAAACAATATGTGGGGACAGAAAATTTTTCCGCACTGCTAGAAAGTATAATAAATGTGTCCGGTTTGGAGCAAGGACAATTTATACCTTCCTTCACAATCATGAACGGTTTCCGATTCGGAAAAGCGGGTTGGGAATTAGCTTTTGGTCCAGGATTCGGAGTTAAAAAAATGAGTACAGGTTTTATTGATAACGAAAACCACTTTTCATCAAATGGGCAATATTTTACTCAAACGGAATGGAATGAATATGCGAACAGATCGTATTCAGATGACCCAACCTACGTTAAGGATGGAGTTTTCACGCCGCCTTCTCCAACTGATATTAATCCAAATTATAGATTTGCTAAACACGGTGATGTTCGGGGTGCAACTTATTTCAATACAACTTTTGTATTTGCCGTTGGTCGAACCTTTCGCGCGGGAGCTCTTAACATACCCGTAAATGCATTCTATTCTGCACAAAAAGGTGGTGGAATGTTCGGGATAAATGTTGGCTTCAATGTTCAAAAAAGCAAATTACCTATTCATCGTTGATCTAATAAATGCTGAAAACGGAAAAGAGGCGTGCGCAATCATGGCTCTTTTTCAGTTTGTGTAGAATACTAAAATGAGAATTTTGTATCTTCGAAAAATAAAAAACGAAACCATGAAATTACTTTTATGTCTTGTGCTTTCAAATTTCACTTTAGCC
>JBDNIA010000466.1:0-5526 GCA_041688525.1 Crocinitomicaceae bacterium
CATGCTATTTGACGCGTCCAAAATAAAAAGAATACGTTTTTTTTCCTGACTCCATGAAGTTGTGGAGAGAAAAATACTGAATGCTATGAGGATAAATTGCTTCAATTAATAGTCGCCTAGTGTTTCTTCTAATTGGTTCAAAGCATCGATCAATTGTTCAGGATTTGGTGCAACACCATGCCATTTATGTGATCCGACCATGAAGTCAACGCCTTGACCCATTTCAGTTTTCATAATTATAACAATTGGTTTTCCGTTTCCTGTTAAGGTTTTTGCTTTGTCCAAGGTTACTTTAATTTCATCAACGTTGTGTCCGTCCATTTCTAAAACTTCCCAACCAAAAGCTTGCCATTTTTGTGTCAAGCTTCCAAGCGACATTACATCTTCAACATCACCATCAATTTGGCGACCGTTGTAATCTATAGTAGCAATAAGGTGATCAATTTTCTTAGCGGCGGCATAAATTGCCGCTTCCCAAATTTGACCTTCCTGTAATTCGCCGTCACCGTGTAAAGTGTAGACTATTGAATTATCATTGTTTAATTTTTTAGCTTCCGCAGCGCCAATGGCAACGGATAACCCTTGGCCAAGTGAACCTGAAGCCATTCTAATTCCTGGTAAGTTTTTGTCTGTGGAGGGATGACCCTGTAAACGAGATGAGATTTTTCTAAAAGTTGCCAATTCAGGAACTGGGAAATACCCTGACCTTGCCAAAATACTATACCAAACAGGGGAAATATGTCCGTTTGAAAGAAAAAATAGGTCCTCTCCAATTCCATCCATTGTGAAATTGGAAGCGCTATGCTTCATTTGATGGAAGTACAATGTTGTCAGAAAATCAGTGCAACCCAAAGAGCCGCCTGGATGTCCAGAATTGTTTTCCGCTACCATTCTTACGATATCTCTTCGTACTTGAGATGCGATTTTTTCTATTTCTTTTGTTTCCATTTGTGCTAAAATCAAGGGTTCATTCGTTTGCTTGCAAAGGTAGTTTGAATTTATTAAAACGAGAGCTTCATTCACTATTGAAACGCAAACTCTTATAGACTTTTATTAACAATTTTTTTTTTTAAAGCTTTAACGCTTCCATATTTAATAGGTGAATGAATAAAATGTACCTTTATTAAAAATTAGTAAAATGAAAAAAATTGGAGTAAATGGTTTTGGTCGAATTGGCCGATATTTCACACGTATGATGCTTTTTCGGGATGATATGCAAGTTGCTGTGATTAACGATTTAGCTGATGTAAATACCTTAGCACATTTATTTAAATACGATAGTATCCATGGTAAAGAAGAATTCCCGTTTAAAGTTGTCGGCCAAAAAATGATTTTTGAAAATGGAAAGGAAATATTATTTACGCAAGAATGTGAACCCATAAATATTCCTTGGGGAGTGAATGGTGTTTCAACTGTTGTAGAATGCACAGGAGTGTTTCGATCGGAGGAGGAGGCATCATTGCACTTGAAAGGTGGTGCAAAAAAAGTTATTATTTCTGCTCCAGCTAAAGGAAATGTGAAAACTATCGTTTTAGGAGTAAATGACAATGAGCTATTACATGATGATATTATTCTATCAAATGCGTCATGTACGACCAACAACGCTGCACCAATGATGAAAGTTTTAAAGGAGTTTTTGGAAATTGAAAGTGCTTATATTACCACAATCCATAGTTATACCTCCGATCAAAGATTGCACGATTCTCCTCACTCAGATTTACGAAGAGCAAGGGCGGCAAACTTGTCCATTATTCCTACTTCCACGGGAGCAGCAAAGGCAATTACAAAAATATTCCCTGATTTAGAAGGCAAAATAGGTGGTTGTGGAATTCGAGTTCCTGTGCCAAATGGTTCCATGACGGATTTAACGATGGTTGTGAAAACTTCCCCGACAATCGAGAAAATAAACGCAGCAATGAAGTTAGCTTCCGAAAATAGTTTGAAAGGAATTTTAGGTTATACTGACGAGCCGATAGTTTCTGTAGATATACTTGGGAACACTCATAGTTGTTTGTTTGACTCTCAATTGACATCTGTAATAGGAAATATGGTTAAAGTTGTTGGTTGGTATGACAACGAAGCAGGATATAGTAATCGTCTGGTAGATTTGGTAGCTAGAATTTCCTGAATTTGAATATACTTCAACGCAAGGACTGATTGCAAAATAAACTTTTTTGAGCAACGTTTCCGGTTAGAAGCAAAACACCATCAGCATAAGATGAACGACATTTGTAAATTACACATGTTGTTTTGTTAACACACTGTATTTTAATTGCTTGCTATTTTGAGCTTTTTTTTAAGATCCAAACTTTCTTTCCGCCGTTCCGCTGTTCACGTAAAAGTTTCACAGCAGGAGGACGTGTTGTAAAATCGCCTATTGAAACATGATGTAGACCTCCTATACGTTCGTATATATTCGAATTCAGCCCTTCTCTAGTCAATTTACTGACTTGTCGATCTGCATTTTTTTGATTCTTGAACGCGCCACAAATAACGTGATATAACATTCTGTTTAGCTGAATTGATTCTTTAAATGGAATATTTTTAGTGGGAACTAAATCAGGAGATATTTCTTTTGAATTGGAAACATTTATGTCACGCTTGGAGTTTTTTTTTTGATGACCTTCTTGTCTTTCTTAACCTTTTCAACACCTGGAACAATAGGGTTATTTGAATATTTGAATATTTGAATATTTTTTTTAGATGAAGAATCATCTTGAGGTGATGAGATTGAGTCATTTTTAGCGACTAACTCTTTATCGATATTTTTGTTAGGTGTTAGAGGGTTCAATTGCTCAACGGTTTTATCATTAAACCATAAGATCAAACTGAAAGTTGATAAGGTGAACAAGAGAAAAACAAGCCAAAATGGGAATTTTCTTTTCTTCTTTTTTAAATCTTTATCTTCAATTATTAGCTTGTTTTCGCTGAAATGATTCGTTGAAACTTTTGGTACAAAAGCAGTTTTCTCGATTAAGTCTTTATCTTCATTAACTTCTTCTTCGTTCTCCGAAAAATCGCCATTGAGTAAAGCTTGGATGAGGGCGACAGAATCCAAATGCTCTGTGGTTTTATGTGCTTTACCTTTTGGTTTGGGAATGATAGATTCATCTTGTTCCGAAATCGGATCGTTCGTTATTTGTGTCGTTTCTTCAACAATACAATCGTCCTCATTCGATTCGTCCTCATTAATTAAGGGTTTTGGTAATGGAGCAACATTCTCTAACCAGGATTCAAATTCAATTTCACCCAAATCATTTTTCTTAAAACTACCAAATTCAAAAATATCGAAACTTTCGCCCTTATTGATATTTGATTCAATTTCGCGAATGAATTTGGCTATCATATTTTGAGCTACCTGTTCATCCACACTTTCTGTTTCAGAGATGAAATTCGCTAGTCTACCGTCATTCGTTTTTAAATCGTGTAAAAAAGTGATTTCTCTGAAATTATCACTCAACAAAATTAACGCACCAAATCCAGGCAGTATAACTGTTTTTTCTTGAAGAAAAAGTTGAATGAAATATTTATTCATGCCTTGTATTAAAAAAAGTAAAGTGAGCTTAGTTGAAAATCTCTGAAAAGTGGAATGTTCGATCTAAACGAGGTCCCTTTTCAGTCATTTTCAGTGTACACATCTCATTTTCGGAATCATGTTGAAAATAAAGATAATAGTTTTCTTCAGCTGCTTTGTCTAAAAATAATTTTTTTTCATCCAAAGTGAGCAAAGGTCGGGTGTCGTAGCCCATAACAAAAGGAAGAGGAATATGACCAACACTCGGTAAAAGATCAGCCATAAAAACTATTTTTTTCCCTTGATAATTGATATGAGGAATCATCATGCTATCCGTGTGACCATCAACAAACAGTAAATCCATACCAGGATATGCATTCTCAACAAAATCATCGTTTCGATTTATCATTTGTAATTGTCCGCTTTGTTGAATGGGCAAAATATTTTCGCTTAAAAATGAAGCTTTTTCGCGAGTATTAGGGCTTGTTGCCCACTTCCAATGTTTTTCATTGCTCCAAAAATTTGCGTTTTTGAAAGCGGGTTCGAAACGTTCTGTTCTTGGATCATATTCTATGGCACCTCCGCAATGGTCAAAGTGTAAATGGGTTAAAAGAATATCTGTTATGTCTTCTCGATGAAATCCTATTTTTTTTAGACTACTGTCGAGTGAATCGGCGCCATGTAAAAAAAAATGAGAGAAGAATTTTTCAGATTGTTTGTTGCCAATGCCTGTGTCTATTAACGTTAATCGATTACCATCCTCGATTAATAGACTCCGCATTGCCCAGGTGCACAGATTATTGGCATCTGAAGGATTGGTTCTTTCCCAAAGTACTTTTGGAACAACACCAAACATTGCGCCGCCATCTAATTTGAATAAACCGGTATTTAAAGAATGAATTTTCATGCATTTTTTTTAGTAATATAAACTTTGAAGTACACTAGGTATTTCAAATTCCGTAACTTTGAAACAAAAGAACGGATGAAAAAATTAATTATTGGCGGTTTGGCACTTTCTTTATTCGCAGCATGCGCATCGTCTAAAGGCTCAAAAAACAAAACAGATGAAAAAGCGAAAACAGAAAATCCAAAACCCCAGAAAGTCCAAGCCGAATACGAGGAAATGTAATTACTTCTGGTATTCATAGATTTTATCTTTCCCAAAATTTATTTTTTTAACTGGCAGTCTATTAACAGTGGGAGCTTTAACGCCTTCGTAAAAAAGTCCTTGTCCTTCTATAATTCTGATTTCATCCCAAGTATTTGAAACAATGAATTGTTGAAGTGTATTTGCTCCACCCTCTACAAGTATGGATTGAATATTTAATTCCCATAGTACTTTCAAGATACTCGTAATTTCAAGATTTGGAAGTTTTAAATATTCTATAAACTTCTTTTTTTCAGATTTTATTGCGTTTATGACTATGGTTTTAGCTAGATATTTTTCTGAGCTATAAAGTTTTTCAAGACTGAGTTGAGCATCTAAAATAATTCGAATTGGATCTTTCCCCACAATATCTCTTACGTTCAATTGTGGATTATCTGTTTCTGCTGTTTTCCGTCCAATGACAATTGCCATTTCGTGGCTTCGCCATAAATGGACTAAACTACGTGTTTCTGGCGCACTAATCCAATTAATGCCCGTTTCACTTTCAATTCGTTTTTTATCAATAAAACCATCCTTTGTTTGCGCCCATTTCAGAACAATGAACGGTCTTTTTTTTTCATGAAAAGTGAAAAACCTTCGATTTAGGTTGCGACATTCGGATTCTAAAATTCCACTGACGACATTCGCTCCATTTTTCGTTAGCATATCAATGCCCTTGCCATTTACCTCTGAAAAAGTATCTTTTGAGCCAATCACTACATTCGGAATCTTGTGCAAAACAATTAAATCACAGCATGGTGGAGTTTTGCCTTGATGAGCGCAGGGTTCCAAGCTGACATAAATGGTCGATTTGGGCAATAGTGTTTTGTCTTTGACACTATTTATAGCATTGACTTCTGCGTGA
>JBDNIA010000066.1:0-14898 GCA_041688525.1 Crocinitomicaceae bacterium
CCGGTACATTAACAGGACCACCATTCAATTCAGGTTGTGCGAACATAACCGTAACTGAACCAATAGCAATAAGACTTACAAATAGATTTTTCATACTCTTTTCTATTATATTTTAAAGGTACCTCCTTTTTTTCTAGTGATACCATCTGGGCCACGAACATCTGTCATAAAACCAATAAGCGTCCCTGGCTTCACTTGTTTTAACAACGAGGAAGCTAAAGGTGTCAATTGTCCACCTGAACCACGAGGTGGCGCAGTTGGGTTATTCGGCACAGCTAATTCCCATGATAGAACAGTAAATGTTGCATTCAACGGAATCTCAGGTGGGTATTTTGCAAACAATCTTGTTTCGGCTCTTGATGCCGTTTCACCGCTCTTAGCCGCTCCAAAATACAATTCCGGATCTGGCAAACGCAGAACTCTAAAATTGAATGAACCTAAAGAAACTGTTTTATTTGTTACTGAAGAACGTCCAGAAACTGTAATTGTTGCTTCACGTCCCGCTCCTGGGTTCGCAATCCAGCCAGTTCCCGACCTAGTCAATGACACGCCGTTCCCTGAAAGAATAGTTTGGTCATATCCTGAAGCGACTGCCTCAACTTTATTAGGATAACTACGGTACAACACATTTAATTCAGGTAAAGATACAGTGCCACTTGGTTTCATGATTTTGATGGTTTTTTCCCAAGGCATTGATTTTTTAATACCTGACTTATTACGAATAGTAATATTACCGCTCAGGGTCATTTCGCTTCCACCAGTTACGCGTGTTTTTATAAAACCTTTACCATCACGAACTTCAGAAATTTCAGTGCCTCCCATCGTTACTTCAGGTTGTTTATCACTATCGTACGCCACCATTAAAACAGATACTTCAACTTCGTCGCCTGCATTTGCTAGATCCGGGCCATAGGCCAAAGCCATAATTTTATTAAATGAATATTCACCACCTCCAACGCGGAGACGAATCAAAGCAACAGCATCTGCACGCGCTGCAAGAATCTCTTTTTGCATAGAAGACAAAGAAGCAATCGCTGCAACTGAAGGTGAATGATCAAATGTTTTACCAATCCAATGAACACCCTTTACGTCATGTACGTTCGAATATTCTTCTTTTGTTAACGAAGCATATATTTTTTTAATTGCCTCTTTATCGTCTTGGTTCACAAAAGATGCATCAATTGCTTTTTGAATCTGAGTGTACAAATCCTTTTGGTCTTTGTATTTATTGATTTCAGGAGCATTAAAATAAAAATCTTTTTGATCTGCACTACCTGAATAAGCCGCAATTGCTTCACTCAACTCTTTTCGAAAACCATTGTAGCTTTTCCATAAATCCATCCCTTTTCCCTTAGGACGTTTGATATCTTGACCTATCATGATACGCATGGCATCATCATATTTGTCCTTCGCATCTACTTTGTCCAAATCCATTCGAGCTGGACGCAACGGCACTTTTTTATCGTATTCTTTCAGAACGATATTTCCTAAACCTATGGAAGTTACATCTTCTCCTGAGCTTGATAAAATTTCTAATTTCAAATCGTCAATCTCCTCTATACGTTTTGCGGTAAAAATGTCGATTTTATCTACTATTTTACTCAAACGCTCTGCCTTAGCTGCTCTCTCAACCTCCGACTTATCTTGGGCGGTTTCCCTTAATTCTGATCTTTTCTCATTTCCTCGATAAAATTCTGATTCGTTCGCCTTTTGAATATTCTCTTCGATAGCTACAAATGCATCTAGTATTGATTTGGAAACGTTTAGTGCCAAAAGAGCGGTAAGTACCAAGTACATCATACCAATCATCTTCTGTCTAGGGGTTTCTTTTCCTCCTGCCATTTTTTCTTATGTTTTTTAGATTAAAATCTCTACAATTAAATAACTCCAGCTTATGCTTTAGTTACAGTCATTGCTTTCAACATGTTACCATAAATGGTATTCAAATTTGACAAGTTTTGAGCCAAGGTTGCCATATTTTCTTTGTACAATCTTGTATCTTCAGCGGAAGCAGATAAATCCTCCATCAATTTAGTTACTTGCCCTTGAAATTTCTCAGTAGCTTCTAAATGAGCTGTAGATCCTTTCAACTGCAATTCGTAAATATTATTCAAAGAACCTAGGTTTTTCGAAACTTTTTGCATTTGCTCTCCAAAAGATTCACCTCCTGCTTGAGCAGCGGTCATTCCAGAAATAGCAACAGATGCTTTTTCATATGATTCAGACAAAGTGCTGACCTTTTCAGCAGCAGAATTTAAACTTGACACATAAGAGTCAGTTGCAACAACAGCAGATGTAACACCTTTCAATTGCGCCGCATTATCTCCTAAAGCACGCATTCCATCACCTAGTCTATCTAACAAAGCGCTATCAATTTTCGCCTCTTCTAACATTTTGTCTAAATGCTCTGTAACTCCTGAACCTCCTCGGCCTCCTCTTGCCAATGGAAGTACTTCGTGATCTAATTCATCCGAATGACCTAAAGCCAATTCTGGATAAACCAATTCCCAATTCGGATCTTCATGAATAGGTTCGAAAGCAGAGAATAAGAAAATAACTGCTTCTGTTCCTAGACCAACAGACAACATCAAAGATGCCCCGGGTAAATGCTCTATTTTAAATAGTGCTCCCACAATTACGACAGCTGCACCGATACCGTACAGTTTCGCCATAAAATTTTTCCATCCTTTACTTCCTGGTTTCATAATGTTTTGTTTTAAGGTTTTTATTTAAGTTTTATTTATTATTTCAATTGTATATCGCTTTGTATTTCCTCGTTCCCCTCTTTCGAGAAGTCACGACCTCCACGTCCTAGATGAGTCATTACATTGCGATAACCAATGAAAGATTTTGCTGTATCTTGATACTCATATGAACGAGTTCCGTTGTGCAGATAATATCCGATATCTTTCCAAGAACCTCCTCTCGTTACTTTTCGTTTCATTGAAGGCGGATCCCAATCCATAGCATCATACGTGTATTCTGTATTCAAGTCATTTGAAAATTCATACATAGACTCATCGTAAGCAGTCTCGCACCATTCAGCAACGTTTCCAGACATACAGTATAATCCCCATCCATTCGGGTTATAAGAATATACTTTTACAGTCTGTAAACCTCCGTCTTCAAAATATCTTCCTCTCATCGGTTTAAAATTTCCCAAGAAACAACCGGCATCATTACGAATGTATGGTCCGCCCCAAGGATATGGAGATAAATCCAAATCACCCCGAGAACCTCTTTCCCATTCGCCTTCAGTAGGTAAACGGAAATCACTCACAAATAAATCTCCCATACTGATTAACCAGTTGTTCAATAATTGTGTTCTCCAAACTGAAAATGCTCTAGCTTGTTGCCAAGTTACACCAACTACTGGGTAGTTGTCGTAAGCTGGGTGCCAGAAATACATGTTTGTAAGTGGATCGTGGAATGAATACGTAAAGTCACGAACCCAACATAAAGTATCCGGATAAACATTAATGGTCTCATCAATAATAAAACGCTGACGGTTTTCATGTCCACGAATAGCATTGTTTTGTCCTTTTTTGTTAAAATATCCCATGTCTTTGTCCTGACCTTGTGGTTCTTTCGTAAACGGATGAGGAGGTGAATCCAACTCGCGATGTTCATTTACAAGCTTATTTCCCTGGTAATCGTAACCATCAGGCACAATATTGACACGACCTCTTTTGGCTGCTTCTTTCAAATCAATCCAATAGTATCGGAACATCAACTTACGTGTATCAATTTGTCTTCTTTTGTAGAAACGCTCCGGTTGCGGATAATACATATCCGCCAAAAGTGGAACCAAATCTGGATCTGAATAATCGACTGGTCTGTCCCAGTTTAAAGTAAAAACATCACGGTTCAGTTGTCGATCGGATGGATCAAATTCAACATATTCTAAACCTCCTTCATCGAAATACTCGTCTTGGTAATTGATCCAGCGACTTGCGTCGTCATCATCTTCCATGTCATAGTAAATTTTGTCCATCGCAATAGAGTCACGCACCCAATCTACAAATTGACGATACTCGTTGTTCGAGATTTCCGTCTGATCCATATACAGCGCATTGATTGTAACAGTCTTTGCTTTCGACTGATGCAAGAACGGCATGTCTTGATCATTTTCTCCCATTGCATAAGAACCGCCTGGTATGTATACCATACCATATGGTATCTCTGGAATATAGGGTTTTCTTCCTAGAACACCCGTAAGATCTCCTGAACGCGAGCTACACGCCCCGATTATGGATCCTACCAAAACAAAAAACAATAGTCTTTTCATTCTACCTCTTATTTAACATTTTCCAGATATCGATTAACAATCTACAGGTTTTATATAATATCGATATAACGGGAGTTTATCCTATATGGTTACAAAGTTTGTAAAAATAATTTGATTTACAACCAACGTGGATGTTTTGATGGAGTTTTTATAACCACCGGTAAGTAATAACAGTATTTAACCATGACCTCATGAGTTCCTTGTGAAATGCTCGATAATTTACTGACAGTATAGTCGTATGAGTAACCAACAGTCCAGTTATTCATAGTTCCTCCTAGCATAACAGCAAGTGCATCAGATGTTCTAAATGTAAGACCACCATAATATTTTAGTTGATTATTGCTTAAAATGTAACGAATATTTATGTCAGAAGAAAATTTAACTAAATCTGTTCTCAAGAGAACATTCGCGTCAATTTTACCCGGACCAATTGGTCCTGTTGTATATCCTCCCATTGCATAATAATGTCTCGCAGATTGATACGAAGAAATTCCAATCGGTGTGTTTGCAACTTGAAAAGTTTGAGTTAATCTCGTAGCACTCAAATGTGTAGAGGATAAACCCGCATAATAGTTTGAGTTTCCTTTCCAGTATAAACCAAAATTCATATCCAAACCTGATTTTGAAAAACCAATTGGCAATGATTTGTCAATTACCGTTGTAGGAGGCACCCAAGTTGGTTGCATGCCTATATTAATCATACCAACCCCTATGCCGATTCCTAAAGTTCCATAATCCGTATAAACAGGATAAGCATAATTCAAGAGTAAATTATTTTGACGAACAAAACCAATTGCATCATGATAGAAGGAAACACCTACTCCTCCTGGAAAAAATCGATTTATATTGGCTTCCAGATTTAAAATCGCTGAATTTGGCGCACCAGAAACCTTGTCCCACTGATTACGATAAATTGTTGTCCCACAAATACCCTCGTCAATTCCAGTTTCGCCTGGATTTAAACTCATCTTGTCATAAATAAAATGAGTTATCAATTTATCTTGCTGGGCATGTGTAGAAATCAAAACTGAAAGCAATAATAGAGTGCTTAAGTATCTCTTTTTTATCATATTGTATTCTAAAGATGTGTTTTATAGTCGCAAAATAGGTTAAAAACATACGTTTCAACGCGACTAAAATACTGAAATAAGTTGAAAAATGAAATTTTGAAATAAATTTAAATGAAAATTCAAATGAATGTTAAAATATTAACCAAGCTTCTGATATGTTTTCCACCACAAATCGGGGATTTCATTTTTCATTGCTAGTTCATAATCCTTATGGTCACAAGGAACTAGATGATGTCGGTTGTATTTTCTGCCGTCTTGAGGCGGGTAAGGAACCTCCATCCACCATCTCTCTGATTTGTTACTTTTTAGAAAAACCAGTTCTTCCTCCGCAAAATTATCTAAATGAACTGAAAATCGGATATAATCCTTTTTTGAACCAATAGGGAAATCTCCTTTACGCTGCGCCACACCGTCAATAAAGTACCAGATAAGTTGAGCTATTAAATGGTTGGCTGTAGCACTATCTTCTTGCGGATGCGCGTTAAACAATCCGAAGGAGGTCAATTTATCACTTATGCCTGCATATCTCGCAATTTGACAAACCTGATCGGCATAAAATCCATTTGGACTGCGGTGAGATGGGGAAGGAAAATCGGAGGCGCGAATGCTTTCTAAATCTATCGTTAGAATATCTGTATTTCTCAAGTGAGGTTCTGCACGTTTAAAATCAGTATTGAACTCACCTAAGCGACAAACATCAAAATATAATTTTTCAAACAGCTCTAACTCTTCTTTACTTGCGAAAAGCCCTTGGCAACCTATATTGGAGAAATTGAACAAATAACAAGGACGTTGAACGAGCAAATGACTCATATAACTTTTTGAGCTAAAAAGATCGTCTGGTTTTCCTATATCGAGTTTAGAGTCGACTGCACAAATATTTACAAGTTGTTCTAATTGTTCGTATCCTTTGTACATTCCGTAAGTCAAATCTTGAGAACCCCCAATGATAATTGGTATAATCTCATTCTTGATTAACTCAGCACAAACATTTGAAATGGCAAAATAAGTGTCATTAATTGTTTCACCAGGAAGTAATTGTCCTAGATCGTAAATTGAAGCTTGCCATCCAAAAGCAGTATAGGTTTGATAAAGGTATTCTCGAAATGAGTCATCTTTTTTACCTTGAAAGCGAGCTTCTCCATTGCGGAATTCAGGTATATAAATAACCGCAAGACCGCCTTTCTCCATTTCAGGAAATGAATATTCTGTATGGAATTCAACGGAATGGCCTAAGGCACTTTCTGCAAGATTTACAGGCTTCTCAATAGGAGTGAAATATATTTCAAGATCTTTCATCTTCATTTTTTTATAAAAATAAAGACAATAGTGACTTAAAATCGTGTTGAAGCGTTAAAGAATTAAGATCAGGGCGTGAATAACTTACTTTTTCGCAGTTTTCTTCGCCGCGGGTTTCTTCGCCGCAGGTTTCTTTTTGGCGGCTTTCTTAGGTTTTTTCGCTACAATCATCTCCTGAACTTTCTCAAGCGTTAATGAATCAACAGCAAATGTTTTCGGAAGTTCGATCTTCATGTTCCCTTTAACAACAGTAAATCGACCCCAACGTGCTTTCTGCACAGATATGCCTTCTGCCGTCCAATTGTGAATCATTTTATCAATTTCCTTCTGCTTCTTTACTTCAATCAATTCGGTTATATCCGCAATCGAAAGATTTTCGAAATCATATTTTTTATTCACGTTAATAAATATGTCATTCCATTTAATGAATGGTCCGAAACGTCCGCTACCCTTTTGAACAGGCAATCCTTCGTATTCTGCAACTGGAGCTTCTGCAACTTGTTTTTCCTTTATCAATTCGATAGCGCGATCGATTTCTATGCTGCCAATTTCTTCTTCCTTCGGAATTGAAACAAACATTTCTTTGAACTTGACATAAGGTCCAAATCTGCCCAAAGCCACAACAACCTCCTCGTCCTCGTAGATTCCAAGGTTTTTGGGAAATTGGAATAACTCCAAGGCCTCTTCTAAAGTAATTTGATTGATTGATTGTCCAGTTCTTAATGAAGCAAACTGAGGTTTCTCCCCATCTACTTGTTCATCACCTATTTGAACCATGGGCCCAAACCGACCAATACGTGCAATTATTTTCTTTCCAGAGTCAGGATGTTCGCCGAGTGCACGCTCACCGCTTGCTCTTTCAGAATTCTCTAAAGTATCTTCAACAGTTTGATGGAAAGGTGTGTAGAAATCATGAATCATAGAGGTCCACTCTTTCAAGCCATTCGCAATTTCATCAAATTCTTGCTCTACTTTTGCTGTAAAATTATAATCCATAATTTTACTAAAGTGTTCACTTAAAAAGTCAGTTACAACAATACCAATATCCGATGGGGAAAGTTTATTCTTCTCTTTTCCAGTAATTTCCGTCATTTCTTTGACCGAAACTCCGTCATCATTCAAAGTAAGTACATTGTATGCGCGAACTTGGCCTTCACGCTCCATTTTCTCTACATACCCTCTTTTTTGAATGGTTGAGATTGTTGGTGCATATGTAGACGGACGACCTATGCCCAGTTCTTCTAATTTTTTTACAAGAGATGCCTCCACGTAGCGAGGTGACGCTCTCGTAAATCGCTGTGTTGCTCGAACCCAATCGCGCTTCAACGCATCACCTTTAACTACCGCTGGCAATATATTGTCGTCTTTCTCTTCCTCGTCGTCGTCGTCATCCAAATTCGACTCCATGTACACCCGAAGAAAACCATCGAATTTGATTACCTCACCTTTCGCTTGAAAAATCTCCATTACGGATGGAGCACCGATTTTAATCGTCGTTCTTTCCAGCTGAGCAAGCGCCATTTGGGAGGCTATTGCTCTTTTCCAAATCAATTCATACAAACGAACCTGTTCACTCTCTCCCTCTGTGGTGTGTGCAGAAAAGTCAGTTGGACGAATGGCCTCGTGAGCCTCTTGTGCATTTGCGTTTTTGGATTTATATTTTGTCGGCTTCGAATATTCATTTCCATAAGCACGCAATATTTCAGTTTTTGCACCTTCAATCGCCGTTTCAGATAAATTCACTGAATCCGTTCTCATGTACGTTATTTTTCCAGCTTCATACAAACGTTGAGCGACACCCATTGTTCTCGAAACAGAGAATCCAAGTTTCAAACTTGCTTCTTGTTGCAAAGTTGAAGTTGTAAATGGCGCTGTTGGCGCTTTCGTTGCTGGCTTCATTGCCACATCTTGAACGCTAAAATCAACATCTGATATTTTATCTAAAAAGCTCTTTACCTCCGTTTGATCTTCGAATTGTTTGTTTAGTTCGCATGCGATTTTTTCATTCCCTTTGAAGAAAGAACCATTTACGCGGAAAAAACTTTTACTTTGGAAGGCAATTATTTCTTTTTCACGCTCAACAATTAGTCGGACTGCAACTGATTGCACGCGTCCTGCCGACAAAGATGGTCTTACTTTTCTCCACAATACAGGAGACAATTCAAATCCGACTAATCTATCGAGAACACGACGAGCTTGTTGTGCATTTACCAATTCTTGATTTATTTGACGAGGTTTTTCAATAGCTCTGAGAACCGCTGATTTAGTGATCTCGTTGAAAGTAATTCGTTTTGTTTCTTTATTCGCCAAGTTCAAAGTTTCGTAAAGGTGCCATGAAATAGCCTCTCCTTCACGATCTTCATCCGTTGCTAGCCATACCACATCGGCATCCTTTGCTAGTTTTTTCAACTCTATAACTATCGCTTTTTTATCGGGAGAAACCTCATAATTGGGTTGGAAATTATTTTCAATATCTATCGCTACTCCTTTTTTAGCAAGGTCACGAACATGACCATAACTTGATTTTACAACGAAGTCTTTGCCCAAATAACCTTCAATGGTTTTTGCTTTAGCAGGTGACTCGACGATTACTAGATTTTTTGCCATAGTACAAATTGAAACTGAAAATGGATTTTTCCAAATTCCGTACAAATATAAGGGGATAAAAAATGATTTTGCAAGTTGGGTACTCAATTCGTGTAATTTTTGCCCCCTTTACTACGTAAGTAAATTTAAAAAAAATGTCAGCCCTTTTTTTTTATCTGCTTTTCTCATCATTGAGGTTATTCTGAATATTTCACTTTGCAAATCAAAAAAATAATTAATTAACATTCTTTCATGACTGACATTTTGACATAGTCCTGATTTTATCTTATTTTTGCTTTCCATTACAAAACAGAATGAATTCAACCAAAAACATTGCAGACAAAACAATAGACGAAAGCCGACAGGGCGAAGCTATTAAAACCAATCCAACAGAAAACAAAAGCGGGAAAAAGCTTTTTCTTGAAAGTTATGGTTGCGCAATGAATTTTGCTGACAGTGAAGTTATTGCCTCCATATTAGCAAAGAATGGATACTCAACAACTTCAAATAGCGAAGAAGCTGATGTTATTTTTATGAATACTTGCTCTATTAGAGATAACGCTGAACAAAAGGTTAGAAAACGTCTTACTGAATTTAAAAAATTAAAGAAAGACAATCCAAAATTAATTGTAGGCATGCTTGGTTGTATGGCCGAACGATTGAAAAAAGATTTATTAGAAGAAGAAAAATTAGTTGATATCGTTGCAGGACCAGACTCGTATCGAGATTTACCCAATTTGATTGAAGAAGTTGGAACAGGTCAAAAAGCGGTGAATGTTTTGCTCTCTAGGGAAGAAACCTATGCTGATATTTCTCCCGTTCGTTTAGATAAAGGAGGCATAAGCGGATATGTAAGCATCACGCGTGGATGTGATAATATGTGCTCATTTTGTGTTGTTCCATTCACAAGAGGCCGCGAACGTTCTAGAGATCCAGAAACAATTGTAAGAGAATGTGTTGACATGTTTAACAGTGGATATCGAGAAGTTATTTTATTAGGACAAAATGTTGATTCTTATCGATACAATCTTTCAGCAAAAGGAGAAATTAGAGATGAAAATTTACCAACAACGAATTTCGCACAGCTGATGGAAAAAGTGGCACGAGTATCTCCTGATTTACGTATTCGCTTTTCCACTTCCCATCCAAAAGATATGACGGATGAAGTTTTGGAAACCATCGCGAAATATCACAACATTACGCCCTATGTCCATCTTCCGGTGCAGAGTGGAAGCACAACAATGCTTCAGAGAATGAATCGCGGTTATTCCCGAGAGTGGTACATGAATCGTATTGAAGCCATTCAACGAATTGTTCCGAATTATTCAATTTCTACAGATATAATTGCTGGTTTTTGTGGAGAAACAGAGGAAGAACATCAAGCTACACTTTCGCTTATGGAAAATGTTAAATTCAGTCATGCCTTTATGTACACTTATTCAGAAAGACCAAAAACTCTGGCTGAACGGAAATTTAAAGATGACATTCCTACGAAAACGAAATCAAAACGTTTGACAGAAATTATCGAGAAACAAAGAGCGCATTCACTCTCAAACAATCAAGCTCGGTTAGGCACTATTTCTACTGTTCTAATTGAAGGAATTTCAAAACGATCCGACGAACACTTTTCTGGTCGTGACGAACGAAATTCAGTTGTTATTTTGCCAAAAGGTGAATTAAAAAAAGGACAATATGTGAAAGTTAAAATTGCTTCTTGTACTTCAGCCACTTTGTTAGGTGATGTTATTGAAATTCTTGCTCCTCATCACATTCAAAAAATTGAATTATAATGAATTTACTTCAAATAAAACAGCGTTTTGGCATAATTGGCAATGCACCACTTTTGAATCGTTCCTTAGAAATTGCCTCACAAGTTGCACCGACCGATATTTCAGTTTTGGTAACGGGTGAATCTGGAACAGGAAAAGAAATTATCCCTCAAGTTATTCATCATTTGAGTCCAAGAAAACACAACGAGTATATTGCCGTAAACTGTGGCGCCATTCCTGAAGGAACAATTGATTCTGAGCTGTTTGGACATGAAAAAGGTGCATTTACAGGTGCAAGTGGCAGTCGAGAAGGTTATTTTCAAGTCGCTGATGGGGGAACAATTTTTCTGGATGAAGTTGCGGAATTACCTATGCAAACCCAGGTTCGTCTTTTACGAGTTCTAGAAACAGGTGAATTCATTCGCGTGGGTTCATCCAAGGTAATCAAAACAAATGTCCGTGTTGTTGCTGCAACTAATGCAAATATGCAGCGAGCTATTGCAAACGGAAAATTTAGAGAAGATTTATTTTACCGTTTAAGTATTGTTCCCATTTCCCTGCCACCCCTTCGGGACAGAAACGAAGATATTCATTTGATTTTCCGGAAATTTTCAGCTGATTTCGCAGACAAATACAGAATGCCTGCCATTCGATTAACGACAGATTCTATTGCCCTGTTAAATAACTATAATTGGCCGGGAAATATTCGACAATTGAAAAATGTTGTTGAACAAATCTCTGTTATTGAAACAGAAAGAGAAATTGATGCTTTGAAATTTCGCTCTTTTCTCCCCGAGGCCTACGAATCGACTCCCGCGTTAATTGGAAAAAGAAAGCAAGAAGACAGTTTTTCTGAACGTGAGCTCATGTACAAGTTTCTTTTCGATATGAAAGGCGACTTAACAGAATTGAAAAAATTGGTTATGGAAATTGTCAATAAAAGTGATGATATACACTTAACCCAAGACCAAACAGCTATGGTTAAGCGAATGTATACAGACGTGCAAGAAATTAATCCAAATCGCACTCTGCCTGCCTCGAAACCAAACGAAGATAAAAATCATCAATTTGCTCATCCAGCTGAAGACGACTTTGAAACGCATGAAGAGGTTGAAGAATCACTATCTTTGGAAGATCGTGAGAAAGAGCTAATTAAAAAAGCTTTAGAAAAACACAGAGGTAAACGCAAGTATGCCGCAGAAGAACTTGGGATTTCCGAACGCACTTTATATCGAAAAATAAAAGAATACGATCTGAATTTATGAAAATAGCCCTCTATAGTTGTTTCTTATTTCTTTTTTTGACGGCTTGCTATCCATCGAGCGTAAGTTTTCAGGACAAAGGTTCAATGCCCGAAGAATGGCAGACATTCACAGTGAAAACTCTGGACAATAATGCGGCAACTGCCCCAAACTCCTATCCTTCTATCTTGACTGAAGCATTGAAAGACGGTGTTCAGAACAATACCAGATTACTTCTAAATACGAATAATGGAGGCGAAATCAATATCGAAGGAGTGGTAAATGCTTATACTGTTACACCAATCGCCCTTCAACCTGGAGACGTCGCAGCACAAAATAGATTAACCGTTTCTGTTAAATTTACTATCTTCATCACCAAACCAGAAGAAGAAAAAATGGAACTTTCACTCTCCAAATTTATGGATTTTGACTCCAACAAAGACATATCGTCGGTTGAACAAAGTCTATTGTCAGAAATAAATGCTCAGATTGTGCAAGATGTAGTGGCTAAATTATTATCAAATTGGTAATGAAAACAACGGAAATTTCACGAAAAATTGAACATCCAAATTCCTTCTCTTCGAATGATGTTGGTGAATTAGAACAATTAATTCAAAAATATCCTTACGCCCAAACATTTCCAATTCTACTGCTGAAAACACTCGGTCAATCTAAAGATTTACATTTTGAAGAAGCATTAAATAAATATGCTTTTAGAATCAGTGATAGAATGCATCTTTATTACTTGATTAATAATATTTCTGAGGATGAGGAGAAAGTTGCGAGTTTGGAGTTACAAGTTGCAAGTTCTGAAGATGAGGAGAAAGTTGCAAGTTTGGAGTTGCAAGTTACAAGTTTTGATGATGAGGAGAAAGTTGTTGAAGAAAAATCTGAATCTGATGAAAATATTGTTCGATTAGATTACGAAAAGCTTTTAGACGAAGACATTACGTTTGCTAAAGTCGAGGAAATGACTTTTGAACCGGTTCGTATCCATATTACCGAAAGTGGCGATGTTAAAGGTGTCGTGGAAACGGAGAAAGCCATACTTAAAGAAAAAGAAATCATATCAATAGAATCGACAATCGAAGATGAAATAGCAGAAGCTTCAGCTGAAATTGAAGAATTAATTGATATTCCGACGCCAACAATTCAGGAACAAAAGGCAAGGTCAATTCAAGAAGAAGTTGAAACTGAGATTAAGGAAGAAGAATTATCGTCTACTGTCGAAATTGAGTTCTTCGATCCAACCGAAGATTTAGGAGAAACTAAATCGATGGAAGACCTTTTTATTCTTGAACCTTCTAGCTTTGAAGAACAACAACAAATTATATCACTGGATTTGATCAGTAAAAAGTTCAATCCTGCAGATGACGAACTAACCTCAAATGCCATTTCACAGAGTTTTCATATAACCTTAGACCCGTCCCCTTCCTTAAAAGACCAATCAGGTATTTCAGAAACCATTCAAAAATTTGAACAAAATAGCTCAACTGAAAAACGTTCATTCTACTCTTGGCTGCATGCAAATGAAAAATCACTAACACCAGAAAAAGCTGACCGTTCTACTGAGATTATTGAAAAATTTATCCAAGAAGAGCCAAAAATTTCTAGATCAGTAAAAGAAGAACCTTCGGCAGCGAAAAAGAAGGTTCCGTTTTTTAAAGCAACAGAAAAAGCAAAAGAAAGTTTGCAAGAAAACGTAATACCTGTCAGCTTCACGTTAGCACAGATATTTGAGGCACAAGGAAATTTTCCAAAAGCAATTCATTCTTATGAACAGTTAATGTTGTTATATCCAGAAAAAAAGACTTTCTTTGCAAACCAGATTAAGAATCTTAAGGAAAAATTAAATAAATAAACATGGATATTTTCTTTCAAATAATTATCATCATCGCGAGTCTTCTATTGATTTTACTTGTTTTCGTCCAAAACCCAAAAGGTGGTGGATTGAGTAGTGATTTTGGCGGTGGTGGCCAACAACTGGGAGGTGTACAAAAAACAAACGAATTTGTTGAGAAAGGAACTTGGACGTTAGCAGGAATCATTATGGTACTGAGTATTCTTTTGACTATCCGAATGAAACCAGAAACGAAGGTTATTGAGCAACCTCAAGCAACCGAACAACCAGTGAGCGGTCAACCTGCTTCGGCTCCGGCTCAACCAGCAAAATAAGTTTCCCATAAACAGTTTGAAATGTCAGTGTGTCACATCATACTGACATTTTTTTTGCGCTACACTGTCGAAAAATGAAATATTGTCGCAATAACGTCAATGGCACAATATTCGACTATGTATAAGCATCATTATAAGTTCTAAAAATAAAAACTATATGTCAGTAAATTTTAAACCATTAGCAGATCGTGTTCTTATTGAGTCGGCACCTGCAGAACAAAAAACAGCGAGTGGAATCATTATTCCAGATACTGCAAAAGAAAAACCATTGAAAGGAACAGTTGTCGCTGCTGGACCGGGTAAAATAGACGAACCAATGACTGTTAAAACCGGTGATTTGGTCTTGTTTGGTCAATATTCTGGAACAGAAATCAACGTGGAAGGCAAAACCTACCTGGTAATGAGAGAATCAGATATTTACGGCATACTTTAAATTAAAAATTTTAAGATAAAAAAGAAATGGCAAAAGA
>JBDNIA010000467.1:0-6249 GCA_041688525.1 Crocinitomicaceae bacterium
AACATCATCTAAGATACTGATTTTCAAGGTTTTAAACAAGAAATTTAAGACTTAATTTATTGATAATCAATTGTTTATAATTTTTGTCATGTAGTTAGAAATTAAATAGAGAATGATTTTCGTGAAATTAAGGAAAATTTGATTTCGAAAAAAATCTAAATGTCGCATTTTTTGAGAAATAATGGTAAATGCTTGGATTTATAAGCAAGAATTAAAAAAATTGAAACCCCTGAAATTGGCTAATTGTTCAAAACCTTACCGGAAATTGTAAAAGGAAAGCACTATAAATATTGGTTTAACAAAACTAGATTTGTAATTTTAGCCAAAATTTTAGCTGAATGGATGGAAATAAGCCTGCAATTTTAATGCTCGAAGATGGAACTGTTTTTGAAGGAATTGCAACCGGTAAAATTGGCCTCACAACAGGTGAGATTGCATTTAATACGGGAATGACAGGATATCAAGAGGTATTTACGGACCCCTCTTATCTTGGTCAAATTCTAATTATGAATACAGCCCACATAGGAAACTATGGTGTCCATAGTGAAGAAGTAGAGTCCGGTGGGATAAAAATTTCCGGTTTGGTTACTAAAAAATTCTCGGAAGGATATTCTCGTAAATCAGCTACTTTATCCTTAGACGATTACATGATCGAAAACGGAACAGTAGGAATTTCAGATATTGATACGAGAGCTTTGGTTCGCCATATTAGAAGTAAAGGCGCCATGAATGCTATTATTTCTTCAGATAATTTAAATCTTGAATTCTTAAAAGGTGAATTAAGTAAAGTTCCCTCCATGGAAGGTCTGGAGCTTTCATCTCAAGTGAGTACAAAAGAGGTATTTGAAGTGAAGCCAGATAAGCCAACTTTTAAAGTGTCGATGGTAGACTTTGGTGTGAAGAAAAACATTGTTCGATGTCTAGTCGAACGCGGATGTCACGTTAAAGTTTTCCCACATAACGCGACAAAATCGGAACTTGATTCTTTTTCTCCAGATGGTTATATGCTTTCCAATGGCCCAGGAGATCCATCGGCAATGCCAGACGCAATAAAGCTAGTAGGTGAAATAGTCAATGATGGTAAACCAGTTTTTGGAATTTGTTTGGGACACCAAATTCTGGGTCTTTCGCAAGGACTTAAGACAGAGAAGATGTTTCTTGGTCACAGAGGAATAAATCATCCTGTGAAGAATTTAAAGACTGGTAAAGGTGAAATTACTTCGCAGAATCATGGATTTGTAATTGAATCTGAAGGCGCAAAGAATCATTCGGAAATTGAAATAACCCATATACATTTGAATGATCAGAGTGTAGCTGGAATAGGTTTTAAAAACCGACCAATATTTTCTGTTCAGTATCATCCCGAAGCATCTGCAGGTCCGCATGACTCGCGATATTTATTCGATCAGTTTATTGACAATATGGAAAACAACAAGGCATGAGTTATATTGATAGAATAATTGGAAGACAAATATTAGATTCGCGAGGAAACCCAACTGTCGAAGTAGATGTAATCACAGTAAATGGCGTTTTAGGTCGCGCAGCCGTTCCTTCAGGAGCATCAACGGGTATTCATGAGGCAATGGAATTGCGTGATGGTGACAAAGGAATTTATCTTGGAAAAGGTGTTTTAAAAGCGGTTAATAATGTGAATACGCTTATTGACGAAGCCTTGAACGGAGTGGATATTTTTAATCAAAAGAAAATCGACCAAATTCTTTTAGCTCTTGATGGTACTGAAAATAAATCTAATCTTGGAGCAAATGCAATTCTTGGAGTTTCACTGGCAGTAGCAAAAGCAGCAGCTCAAGAAGCTGAGTTGAGTTTGTTTCAATATGTTGGCGGAGTTGGAGCAAATACGCTACCTGTCCCAATGATGAATATTTTGAACGGAGGTTCTCATGCGGATAACTTAATTGATATTCAGGAATTTATGGTTATGCCCTTTGGAGCTTCTTCTTTTTCAGAAGGCTTGAGATGGGGAACTGAAATCTTTCATAACTTAAAAGGAGTTTTGAAATCTAAGGGAATGTCTACAAATGTTGGAGATGAAGGTGGATTTGCGCCTAATCTTGGCAGCAACGAGGAGGCAATTCAAGTTGTTATTGAAGCAATAGAAAAAGCTGGATTTAAACCGGGTGAAGATGTTTACATCGCTCTAGATGCCGCAGCTTCCGAATTTTATAACGCGGACAAAGACAAGTATATTTTTGAATCAACAGGTGATATTATGTCACCTGCAGAAATGGTTGATTATTGGAAAAACTGGGTAAATAAATACCCGATAATTTCAATTGAAGATGGTCTAGCTGAAGACGATTGGAAGGGTTGGAAATTATTGACAGAAGCAATTGGTGATAAAGTTCAATTGGTTGGAGATGATTTGTTCGTCACCAATAAGAAAAGACTAAAAATGGGAATTGATCAAGGAATTGCAAATTCAATCCTTGTTAAAGTTAATCAAATTGGAACTTTGTCTGAAACGATTGAGTCAGTTCAATTAGCAACAAAAAATGGCTATACAAGTGTCATGAGTCATAGAAGCGGTGAAACGGAAGATTCTACAATTGCTGATTTGGCTGTTGCATTAAACACCGGGCAAATTAAAACAGGTTCAGCTTCTCGAAGCGATCGCATGGCCAAGTACAATCAGTTACTTCGCATAGAGGAAGAGCTCGGCGAAAACGCATATTACCCAAGCAAAGATTTTAAGTTTATCGTTTAATAAATGACCCTTTTTTTGTCTAATTATTTTTAAGAGTTCGTTTATTTCGATAAATAAGAGTTTAGAAAATTTTTATTTCGATTTTTTCATTTTTATTTCAATACTTTTATAAATAGGACAACTTTAATTTGATTTTGTCGTCATAAGTAAAAAGACAATAACTATGAAATTTCAATTGCTGAAATTAACGCAGCCTAAAACTTCAATTAGGAAAAGAAACTTAAATGGTATTTTAGTTTTTATCTTTCTTTTTCTCACTAATTTTATATATACCCAAATATCAGTCACTTACAGTTATACTGGTTCTGCCCAATATTGGACGGTACCAACGTGTGTAGATACAGTGACAATTGTCGTGGCTGGGGCCAAAGGAGGTGGTTCAACAAACAATTTTGGAGCTGTTATCACCTATCAGTTACCCGTAACGACGGGACAAATTTTCCAATTAAATGTTGGAGGACAGGGAGTTGGAAGTGTTGGCGGTTGGAATGGTGGTGGCAACGGCTGGTCTGGAGCTCCAACTTCAAATTTACCATCTGGCGGAGGTGGTGGTGCATCTGACGTTCGCATATCTCCATACGGAATTACAAATAGAATTATCGTCTCCGGCGGCGGTGGTGGAACGAACGCAAGTAGTGCTTCAAATATAGCTACTGGAGGTTCTGGAGGTTGTCCCAATGGAAGTATTGGAGCAGGTTCACCATTTACAATAGTCGGTGGTGGTGGTGGAACACAAACTGCTGGTGGAGCAGGAGGTCCATATTGGTCTGGCGGAGGTTTTACTGGAAGTCCAGGAAGCTTAGGTCAAGGCGGAAATGGTGGACATGATCCATCGTTTGGGACATCTGGCGGCGGCGGCGGCGGCGGTTACTTTGGCGGCGGCGGCGGCGGAACAGATGGTTGTTGTATAGGTTCCAACGGCGGTGGAGCTGGTGGCGGTGGTTCAAGCCTTATGCCAACAGGTTCAACTTGCGCAGGTTCTAATAATGGTGCAGGATATATTACAATCTCAAGTGGGGGAATTGTAGCGAGTAATACTGGACCATACTGTGAGGGTTCTACGGTTCAATTACAAGCAACTGGCGGAGCAATAACTTATGCATGGACTGGACCAAATGGTTTTGTTTCAACTGTTCAGAATCCGACTATACCAAATTGTATAGTTGCAAATGCTGGAGTTTACACTGTTACTGTAACAGGTGTAGGATGCACGGCCACGCCTTCTACGACAGTTAGTATTACTCCGGGTATTTTCCCAAATGCAGGAATCGATGATACAGTGTGTTTTGGCAGTTCATTCCAACTTACAGGTACAATTACAGTTGCAACTGATCCAATAATTTGGTCATATGTTGCTCCAACGATAACACCCGCTCCGGTCGTTACTTACGCACCGGCTGCAAATAATCTAACGCCAATGGTAACGGCAAGCAAAGTGGGTGCCTATAGATTTATTCTTCAAGAAGGTAACCCTGTATGCGGTATTAGAAGAGATACAGTAAATATCTATGTAAAACAGATGGATATTCAAGCAGCACATACTAATCCAATATGTTTTGGATCAGCTGATGGAACCATGCTTCCAACGGGGACTGGCGCTATTGAATACAGTTTCGATAATGGTGTGACTTGGTCTCCCTCCGCGGGTACAGGATTTTCATCGGGAATATACGATGTGTGTGTGCGTGATATTAACCAATGTCAAGCTTGCACTAAAGACACGCTTGCTGATCCATTAGAAATTATTATATTTCCTAGTAACGATACTTTGATTTGTGAGAACGGAACAGCAACGTTATTTGCTTCTGCAATTAATGGTACTAGTTATACTTATAACTGGACACAATTTCCATCAAATGGAGATACTCAATATGGTTCCCCTATAATCGATACATACTATTATGTTGAAGCAGTTTCGTCTTCAGGTTGTCTTTCAAGAATGGATTCCATTTATGTAACGTTAAGGCAGGCGATTGATGGAACAATTTCACCTGATGGAACAATATGTCCTGGTTATCCTACAACTTTGATGTCAAATGCCCAAGGAGGAATTGGTGTGCCATATACGTTTACATGGAGTTCGGGAGATGTTGGCAGCGGGGCACAATATGGACCAACCGTTTCTCCTCTTGCAACTCAAATATATACGGTTACAATTACCGATAATTGCGAATCAACACCATTTGTGCTTTCAAATACCGTTGTTGTTGCTCCAGAACCAATGCCAAGTTTCGTCGTTGATGTTAACGAATTATGTGAACCGGCAGTTTACACTTTAAATACGACTACAGATACGTCAACTTACGACTTGGCTTCATGGATGATTTCGGATGGTCAATTTTATACAAATCAAGACACGGTGGTAACGAATGAAATGCCTTATGGTTCATATAGCGTACAATTAATTTTATTGAATGAATTTGGTTGTATCGATTCGGTTACATACCCGGGATATTTGATATCTCATGCTCTGCCTGTAGCAGTTTTTAAATTTGCTCCTGGTCAACCAACAATGTTTAATTCCACTGTCACTTTTGATAGTTATTCACTTGGGGCCAATCAGTTTCAATGGATGTTTGAGTTAGGTAATCCAAATTCGTCAACACAGGAAGATCCCATTGTGACGTTTCCTGATGGTTACACTGGTCAATATGATGTGAATTTAATTGTAACGAGTGACTTCGGTTGCAAAGATACTGTAAATGGCGTTGTTGAAGTATTTCCCGAAGTTCTTCTTTTTGCACCTAATTCATTTACACCGGACGGCGATGAATTTAACCCGACGTGGAGAATTTACATTGAAGGGATAGATATTTATGACTTCAATCTAGAAGTATTAGATAGATGGGGACAACTCATTTGGCAATCTAAGGATGTGAATGGTGAATGGGACGGTACTTTTAATAATGAAATTGTTCAATCAGGAATTTACACCTGGACTATCCGAGCCAAAGATTCGGCGACTGATAAATCTTATACGTACAAAGGACATGTTAATATTATACGTTAACACGCTTTTTTAAAATCTTTAATAAGATAAAATGCAAACTTTTTGTTCAAATATGACTAGTGATCTCTGAAGCAAAATTTTATTAGATTAAATATGCGGAAGTTGAAGTAGAAATTTATAAATACAGTTTCATTTCTTTTTAACACAACCCATTTGTAAAGTTAGCGTCTTTAAAAAAAATCGCACACTATGGAAATCCTTACACATTGGTCTTTCATAGTGGAGAAAGTATAGGATAGGAAATTTATGCGGCATACAACTGCTAGTCGTTAATCAAGTGCCTAATTCCTGGTTATACGTGAATTATTTAACATTATGACGAATGTTCGCAAAGCTTGAGAATGAATGAACTATTTTTGGATGGGACATTAAAATAATAGGGTTACCCCTTTAGGTAGCAGAACGTAAATAGTTTATATTCTGGATCTGTTTATTTGTGTAAAAATAGCACAGATGAAAATACTTAAAGAATTATCGAGAAAAGAATTTAGGGCAAAATTTGGGTTGGAGGATC
>JBDNIA010000468.1:0-6389 GCA_041688525.1 Crocinitomicaceae bacterium
CGAGAGAGCATATAGTTTTAATGTTGCTCAAGGAAGATTGGCAGTAAGGTTTACGCCTTATGAAGTTGATTCAGTAATAGGTGCACTTATAAATTTCGTTCCTGCTGTTGTAAATGCAGAAAACGAACTTTTCATCCTTACTTTATGGGATGACAATGACGGTGTTCCGGGTAATGTGCTCTATGAAGATAATTTATTTTTTCCAAAACAACCTATTTACGAAACTACAAATAACAAGTTTGTGTCCTATTACTTTGATGATACCGCAAAAGTGAAAGTTAATGGAACTTTCTATATTGGATTGAGACAATTTGATGCGGATCCATTAAATATTGGTCTTGATAAAAATTTAGATAATTCCACGAAGAACTTTTATAGTGTTAACGGAGGTGCAACTTGGACCCAGTCGAGTATATCAGGTTCGTTGATGATGCGACCAATTTTTTCAACAAGTTTGGATGCTGAATTGGGAATCGAAGACAAGTTTGTTGCTGAAGAAAAATTTGTTTTGTACCCGAATCCAACGAAAAATAGTATTACCATAAAAAGTGATAATCCAAATGCTGTTATGGGGATGTCTTTGTATAATATGCAAGGACAATTAATTAAAGAAACTCCTGAGAACGAATTGGATTTAAGTAATATAAATTCAGGTGTTTACTTGGTTAAACCATACGGTTCGAATCAAATAATTAAACTGATCAAAGAATAATGATTGAAGAAATAGAAGATAAAAATTTTACAGATGATGAAGAAGAATTATACGAACATTTTCGTTTTGTTGCAGAACCCGGTTTAGTTATTGTCAGGATAGACAAGTTTTTGATGGACCGAATGCCAAATACCTCTAGAAGTAAAATTCAGATCGCGGCAAAAAATGGTACAGTTCTCGTAAATAATCAAAAAGTTAAACAAAACTATAAGGTTAAACCAAAGGATGAGGTGTCAATTGTGCTTCCCTATCCGATGCGCGAAATTGAGCTTTTACCAGAAAATATTCCAATTGAAATTGAATACGAAGACGATGTTCTTGCTATTGTACATAAACCTAGCAATATGGTTGTGCATCCTGGATATGGGAACTATCAAGGCACCTTGGTGAATGCTTTAGTTTATCATTTTAATAACCTACCGCACAAAATTCAGGATTATTTTGGTCGTCCAGGTTTGGTTCATCGATTAGATAAACATACAACTGGTTTAATGGTAATCGCTAAAACTGAGCAGGCTTTAACACGTTTAGCGAAACAATTCCACGATAGAACTACAGAACGTCGCTACTGGGCCTTGGTTTGGGGAGATGTTGCAGAAGCAGGAACAGTTACTGGAAACTTGGGGCGATCATTAAAAAATAGAAAATTGATTACAGTGTTTCCCGATGGGGATTATGGAAAGCACGCCGTGACACATTATACGCCAATTCGACAATTTGGACTTGTTACACTGATTGAATGCAAGTTGGAAACGGGTCGCACGCATCAAATCCGAGCGCACATGAAGCATATTGGTCACACCTTATTCAATGACAAGGAATATGGTGGAGACTCAGTTCTAAAAGGAATGAAAAACTCAAAATATGTGCGTTTTATAGAAAATTGTTTCGCACTCACTGATGGTCAGGTTTTACACGCAAAAACTCTAGGTTTTGAGCACCCCGAAACACAAGAGTACATGCGTTTTGATTCTGATTTACCATCCGGTTTCGCTGAAATAATCAGAAAATGGGAGAGTTATACGAGTGATTTAAAATAATTTTGAGGAACGATTTTTTGTTGAAATTTTAACTTTTATACTATATTTCAAATAAGAGTCACTCAAAAACAGTATTTTTATCCTTGTTCTTGTTTAAAATTGGAAATTTCATATTAAATTCGAACTCCAATAAAGTACGCGCAACCTAAATAAATGTTTTGAATTTATGACGATGAATATAAATAAAACCCTGTCTTTTTTTATCTTTTCATTATTTTCTATTACCATATCAGCTCAGCCGATGAATCGTCTTTATCGTGAGGCGAACAAGGTATTCAATAATGAGAATTATTGTGAAGGAGCAGAGAAATGTGAAAATGCTTACAAGCAATTGTCAAGAAAAGGTAAGAAAGCAAAAAAATATAAAGGGGATATGGCTTTTAAAACAGGTGAGTGCTACCGCTTAACTGAACACTACAAGGATGCCCAAGAGTGGTACGATCGAGCCTTGCTTTTAGACTTTCAAGAGACAGACCCAAAAGTGCTTCTTTATAATGCGGCAATGCTGCAACAAATGGGGGAGTTTAAAAAAGCAATTGACAACTTAAATTTGTATAAACAAATAGTGCCAAATGATATTTTGGCAGATGTCAGAATCCGATCCTGCCAAAATGCAAAAGATTTTAAAGCTGAGAAAACGAGATATTTGGTAGAAAACCAAAGATCAATAAACAAACCATCTTTTGACATGGCTCCTGTTTTTGGGGATAGAAAAGAATCAAAGCTATTTTTCTCATCAAGCAGAGCCGGCAGCACTGGAAGTGGAACTGATCCGAGATCCTGTGAAAATTACATGGATATTTGGGTATCCCAGACCGATAAGAAAGGAAATTGGGGTGAACCGACCTTGCTGGAGGGAGAAGGAATCAACTCCGAAGACAATGAAGGAACAGTATGTTTTGATGGGCGAAATAAAACGATGTTTTTTACGCGTTGTCCAAATGTGAAAAAAATGAATCTGGGTTGCGACATTTGGATGTCAGAAGCGAAAGGTAGAGACGATTGGAAAGAGCCAACAAAATTAGTGTTAAAGTCGAGCGACTCTGTCTCAGTTGGTCATCCATGTGCTTCTGATGACGGTAGAACGCTTGTTTTTACGAGTGATATGGCTGGCGGATACGGAGGTCATGACCTATGGATTTCTATTTATGATCGAAAATCAGATTCTTGGTCAGGACCAAAAAACTTAGGTCCAGAAGTTAATACTTCAGGAGATGAGATGTTCGCGACATTCGCAAAGAATGGCGATTTGTTCTTTGCTTCAAATGGTCACCCTGGACTAGGAAATCTTGATATTTTTCGCGCTGCGAAAGTTGGTGAAGAGTTCAAATGGGAAAATGCGCAAAACATGGGTTTCCCAATTAACTCTGAAGCGGCAGATTATGCATTGTATGAGTTTAGTGAAATAAAAGGGTATTTTACATCTGAGAGAAAAGGTGAGAATGGTGAATATAAAGGTGATATCTATTCTTATGAATTGCCACCGAATTTGTTCGATATAAGGTTGTCCTTGTCTGAACTTGGAAATAGATCAGAAGTTGTTTCGAATGCAAAAGTTGTTGTTACAGGCTCTGATGGGTCAAATTGGGAAGGCTATACGAACGACAAAGGTAAAATTGCCTGGGAAAAGAAGCCAAACGGAGACCGATATATCAATCAGGATGTATCTTATGTTGTTAAAGTAGCCAAAGAAGGTTTTCATGAAGACCCAAAAGGCTCTAAATTTACAACTGTTGGGTTGACACAAGGCCAGACTATCTTATTAGACATGGCTTTATTACCAAAAAAACCAATAAGATTACCAGAAGTTCGATATCCATTGGCTAAAGCCACTTTACTTGTTGACAGTGCAATAAATTCAAAGGATTCACTAAATTTTGTATTGGATTTATTAAATGAATATCCAGGAATGGTTCTTGAATTAAGTTCGCATACAGATGCTCGAGGATCAGATCCAGCTAATCAAAAATTATCCGAAGCGCGTGCTCAAACTTGTGTTGATTATCTAGTAAAAGAAAAGGGTGTTGACCCAAGAAGATTGAAGGCTGTCGGAAAGGGAGAAAGAGAGCCTGCAGAATGGAAAAATCCAGAAACGGGTAGGAAAATTCTCTTAACTGAAATCTACATTAATCAATTTAAAACAACTGATAAAACGAAATTTGAGCTTTTACACCAAGTCAATCGAAGAACGGAAGGCAAAGTGTTGAGTATGGATTTTATAAAATAATTTAAAAGTCACATTAATTTTAAAGCCTTGAATTTATTCAAGGCTTTTTTTGTATCTTCAAGTAATACAAGCATTCAAGTATGAAAGAAGAATTTCTATATTTTTTGTGGCGAATGAAGTATTTGCCAAGCCGTAATCTCGTTTTGAGTAACCGCCAGGATATAGAGATTATTGATTTTGGAGAGTACAATGAATTCGAAAGTGGTCCAGATTTTTTGCACTGCAAAGTACTTATTGAGGGGATACTTTGGTTTGGAAGTATAGAGTTTCACCTAAAATCATCGGATTGGCACAAACACCGTCACCACACTGATCGAGCATACGATAATGTGATCTTACACGTTGTTTGGGAAGAAGATCAAGATATCGTTGTACAAAATAGAATCTTACCAACCTTAATCTTGTCCAATTATATAAAAGATCAATTTATATTTTCTCAAAATTCAGAATTTAATAAAAAAAGAAATCTACCTTGTGCATACGCATTAGAAGATGTGCATCATCTCTCTGTTGAAAAAGAAAAAGAAAGGGTTATGCATTCCAGAATGATGAGAAAAACAGCTTTTCTTAAACCGTCTGAAAAAGATAGCTTTGCTCAAGTACTTTATGAATTGCTGGCCACCGCTTTTGGAGCCAAAGTAAATAAAGATCCATTTTGGCAACTGTCGCGAGAAATTCCAATAAAGCGGCTGATGAAAATCAAACAATCAACTAGAGCCAAAATAATTTGCGATGCATCAGGATTGAACTTTAGTCGGGAGAAAAATGGGCAGCATAATGTTCGCAAAAGTGCCATGACGGACTGGCAATGGAAAAGAAAAGGTTTATACGCCAATGGTTTTCCTGAAGTTCGGGTCAAGCAATTTGCACACTTTATTCAACATTTTGACTTCGACTTTGGCTTTTTAAATTTATCAAGTGGTGAATTACTCAATTATATTTATAACAGTTTTTCACTAGTGGAAAGGCAGATAACGACCAAAGAAGATTCAATTAAGTTTTCGAAAACTTTCCAAGATTTGGTCATTATCAACAGTTTTGTCCCTTTTCTTTGGTGGTTAGGAGAGAAAAGAGGGGAAAGTGAATGGCAAACCAAAGCGATTGATATTTTAGAGCAATTACCAGCCGAAAAAAATAACGTGACACAGTTTTTAAAAACTACAGGCTTCAAAATGGAGAGCGCATACGATTCTCAGTCACTTTTAGAACTCTATAATCAAAGATGTAGTCATCAAAAATGTTTAACTTGCGTCATCGGAAGCGAGATTTTAAAAAGATGAGTTTACTACAAAAAATATCCCTTTTTTTCGAATTGCGATCTTTCGGAGTTTGTCAATGGTGGGCGCGTAAATTGGGAATTGAAATTGCAAAAGTGCGAACGTCATTTATTTACGTTACGGTAATTGGCTTAGGGTCACCACTTATATTGTATTTTATAATGGCTTGGCTGATCGAACATCGACATTATTTCTGGTTTGGAAGGAAGCGTAAAACAACAATTTGGGAATTATGAAATGGTTTAGTTTTGAGCTTTTCTCCCGACTATCCTATTTTTTTGTCCTTATTATCGTAATAACATTTTCTGGTACTATAGGATATATTTGGATTGAAAACTATAAGTGGATAGATGAATTTTATATGACTATCATAACTATGTCAACAGTTGGTTTTTCGGAGGTTAGACAACTGTCCGACGAAGGCAAAATATTTACAGCAACTTTAATTATCACGAGTTTAGGCACATTTGCTTATTCTTTAAGTTCTATTTCCACCTACTTAGTCGGTGGCGAATATAAAAAATTCATCACGGAAAAAAATCTTATGAAAACAATTGAAAATTTTAAGAAGCACGTTATTATTTGTGGTTTTGGACGCGTTGGAAAACAGGTGGCCGAGGATTTAGCGATTACCAAGATTCCTTTTGTGATAATAGAAAATGATGCAGTTTTAATTAATGATTTTGAAGAAACAAAAGGCTATGTCTTTCTTAAGGGTGACGCAACGTCTGATGAGGTTCTTGAGCGAGCAAACTTAAAAGAGGCGAAAGCAGTAATTACATGCCTGCCGAAGGATACAGATAATCTTTATGTTGTTTTGTCTGTGAGAGAGCGTTTGTCAGATATAATAATAATCTCTAGAGCCACAATTGGAGGATCAATTTCGAAGCTTAAATTTGCAGGTGCAAATAACGTAATTTTGCCAGATACTGTTGGAGGTTCACACATGGCTTCACTAATCACAAATCCCGATGTTATGGAATTTTTGGATTTCGTGCGCGTGCAAGGAGCCGAAGGAGCAAATATTAATTCTGTTTCTTTTGCTGAACTTCCGACTGATCTTCAGAACAAAACAATCGGACATTTGAACGCAAAAAAAATGACAGGTGTTACTATTATTGGATATAAAACAC
>JBDNIA010000469.1:0-1940 GCA_041688525.1 Crocinitomicaceae bacterium
CTACAATTGTAACCCTCGACCCATTTCGTCTTAGATAAATAGGCTAAACATAGAGCCTCCGACCCAAATTTTGCCCTAAATTCTTTTCTCGATAATTCTTTAAGTATTTTCATCTGTGCTATTTTTACACAAATAAACAGCTCCAGAACATAAACTATTTACGTTCTGCTACCTAAAGGGGTAACCCTATCTTAGAATTTAATCAAATCAATAATCTGAAATCAGCGGCTTAACTACCTTAACTTTTTTCTCTAGCTTTTAGTTGCAATTCCAAATAAATAAATTACCTTTGCCTGAATTATATCTATGAATATGAGAATGATTAAACGACGTAGCTTACTGATAATTTTCCATTTGATTTCCTTCATTGGTTTTTCACAGCCCGTGGCAGATTTTTCTGCTATTACCACAACAATTTGTGTTGGAGGATCGGTGCAATTCACTAATTTATCTAGTGGAGCAGTAAACTATAACTGGACTTTCCCCGATGGCGGCGTTGGGCAAACATCAACAGCTTTAAATCCTCTTATAACCTACAGCACTGCTGGAAATTTTACTGTCGTTTTGACAGCTGTGGCGAGCAATTCGGTGAGTAGTACTGAAACAAAAAATGCTTATATAACAGTATTAGCCTCGGCATCCGCTACCTTGAAAACAGCTCCAACAACGAATAACCAAAGACTATGTCTTGGTGAACCTTTGGATACAATCAGATACACTTTAATTGGAGCACAAGGAGCAACTTTTTCTGGTCTTCCGCCAGGTGTTTCAGGTTCGGTTGTTTCTGACACGAGCGGAGGCACGTTAACAATTGCGGGAACACCATCTATGTCTGGGATCTATGCTTATAGTTTCACAACAACATCTAATTCTTGCTCGCCAATAACTGTAAACGATACAATTACAGTTGATGCGTCACCAACAATTTCGTTAACATCAGGCAACGCTTCGCAAATAGTGTGCGTAAATACTGCTGCAACTCCCATTGACTATACAATTGGAGGAACAGCAGATTCAGCATCCGTTATTGGCTTGCCTCCCGGAATGACGAGTTCCTTTACTAGTGGAGTTTTAACCATTTCAGGAACACCTACAATAACCGGATCTTTTCCTTTTACAGTTTCTACCTCCGGCAGCGCTTGTCCACCCGCGACTTCGAGTGGTGTGATAAATGTTGATCCTGACATTAATTTAATTTCTGCATTTGGAAGCGACAACCAAACTGTTTGCGTAGATAGCTCAATTGTAGATATTGTCTATTCATTAGGTGCGGGAATTACAAATGCAACGATAACAGGCGCGCCAGCCGGAATTACAGGCTTTTACACAACGGGTAACTTTACTATTTCTGGTGCAACAAGTGCAATCGGTGTTTTCCCTTATACAGTTACAACCTCTGGAGGAGCCTGTGGACCAGCAACGGCAAGTGGAACGATTACTGTAAGTGGTAGACCAACATTAACTCTCACATCTGCACCCTCGACAGATTCTCAATCAATTTGTGCAGGATCGTTCATTACAAATATTGAATATACAATTGGTGGAACGGCAGATTCGGCATTCGTTTCTGGTTTGCCTTCTGGAATAATTAGTTCTTTTACCGGAGGGGTTTTAACTATTTCAGGATCATCTTCACAGTTTGGCATGTTTCCTTTTACGGTTACTACTTCTGGATCACCTTGTGGAGATAGTTCATTGTTCGGTCAGATTGCAATTGACACCTTTCCTAATCTGCAATTGATTTCAAATAGCACTTCCGACACGCAACAAGTTTGTATCAATACGACAATAGATAGTATTATTTACCAAATCAGTGGAAATGCAACAAGTGCATATGCAGTTAATCTTCCTTTGGGAACAACATTAAGTGTTCAGTCTGACTCAGTAATAATATCAGGCACAGTAACGGCTTCGGGAATATATGACTTTATGATCGTAAC
>JBDNIA010000470.1:0-1964 GCA_041688525.1 Crocinitomicaceae bacterium
ATTGGTAGGCTCATCGAGAACCAATAAATCAGGGTTTCCAAAAAGTGCTTGTGCCAAAAGGATACGTACTTTGTATTCGCTCGGCATATCGCCCATTAACGTATAATGACGAGATTCCTCAATTCCTAAATTGGACAATAAAGTCGCCGCATCCGTTTCAGCATTCCAACCTTCCAAATCTGCAAATTCACCTTCCAATTCGCCTGTACGCATTCCATCTGCTTCTGTAAAATCAACTTTTGCGTACAAAGCATCCTTTTCCAGCATGATTTCAAACAAGCGTTTGTGGCCCATAATAACAGTTTGCAAAACCTGAAATTCATCGAATTCCTGATGATTTTGAGATAAAACCGCCATACGCTTTCCTGGTTCCAAGGCTATATGACCCTTTGTCGGATCTTGATCGCCTGTCAGTATTTTCAAGAAAGTAGATTTACCAGCGCCATTCGCACCGATAACTCCGTAGCAGTTGCCTTCAACGAATTTTAAATTCACGTCATCAAAAAGCACACGTTTTCCAAATTGCAGGGATAAATTGTTTACTGTTATCATAGAATATCTTCCAATTTTCTTGCAAAGATAGGTATTTTAGAATTGAGAGAACCTTCTTGAAAGCCTTGATTTGGATGAATTTAAGAATATTAACTTATGAGTTAGAGAATTACTCTTTTTTATAAGAAAATCCTCCAATTTCCTGAAAATTGGGGGATTACACTATCTTTTAATAGTTCCGTCTTACTTACTTCATCCAACTCAAATTTCTTGAGTAAAGAAAAATGAATAAGCCTGAAAATAACAAGCCAAATAGCGTCAAGACACTAGGTATTTCGGCTGGGACTAAGAATAAATAAATTTGAATAACGCTCAATAGTGAATAGGCAATATACAAATGGAAACCTTGTTTTTTTCCCAAGAACATCCATACTACTCCACCTAAACCAACTAATAAGACGATTATACTCAGACCGTAGAATGAATAATGATTCGCGTTATAAACCTCTGTCATGTGTTGTAACTTACTGAAAATGTCTGCAATTGACTCCATTCCAGAACTTGTAGCTTCACTAATTAAACTCAACATATCACCTTTCGCTTCTTCCATTCTTTCCGGTGAAATTGGTCCTCTAAAAAACGAAACAACACTTGTTATCAAAGAAAAACCTATAGAAGTCCAACTCAAGATGCACAATACCAAAAGCGTTTGTGGTCTCTCTTTTTGATTGTTCATGTTATCGTCTAGGTATTCGTCCATTTTTAATTTTTATAATGATTTTACAAATTCGAAACTAGTTGCCATTTTTTCGTGAAGATACTCGTCTTTGCTCATGAAACTAACTTTCTTACGGAATTTTTGGTGTAATTTTTCTACAGCATCACTTGAGTACAATGGTCTTCTAAATTCCAATGCTTGCGCAGCATTCAGAAGCTCAATACTTTGAATAGAGTAACAGTTTTCAATAACACGAAACAGTTTCGTTGCTGCGTTGGCGCCCATACTTACGTGATCTTCCTGTCCGTTACTTGAATCTATAGTATCAACGGATGCTGGCGTGCACAATTGTTTATTTTGCGAAACAATAGAAGCTGCTGTGTACTGTGGAATCATGAAACCGGAATTCAATCCCGGATCAGCAACCAAAAATGTGGGCAAACCTCTACTTCCTCCAATTAATTTATACACTCTTCGTTCGGATATACTTCCCATCTCTGCCATTGCAATAGCCAAGAAATCCAATATTAAAGCCAGTGGTTGACCGTGGAAATTTCCTGCAGAAACGATATCGTCTTCTTCTGGAAAAATCGTTGGGTTGTCTGTAACGGCATTGATTTCGCGTTCAACAATTTTAGCGCAATGATCAATAGAATCTTTGCTTGCTCCATGAACTTGAGGAATACAACGAAAAGAATACGGATCTTGCACGTGCTCTTTTTTGCGTTTTATGATTTCGCTACCTGTCATCAAG
>JBDNIA010000471.1:0-4969 GCA_041688525.1 Crocinitomicaceae bacterium
AACATCATCTAAGATACTGATTTTCAAGGTTTTAAACAAGAAATTTAAGACTTAATTTATTGATAATCAATTGTTTATAATTTTTGTCATGTAGTTAGCACAAATCAACAGGAGAATTATTCTGCCAAAAATAGGAAAACTACTCGATACACTATAAGTGACGCACACAACACTTTTAAAATTCTGATAATAAACAAATTAAATCTTATTTAATTAAGAAAATATAATTTTAGGAGTACAAGAATTATCCAAAATCGCAAAAGTTCTAGTTGTTAAATAATCTTACTTTTGAAATTCGGCAAGGTATTTGGATTCCATATCGGCAATTCAAACAAATCAAAAAGTATTATGAAAAAAATTATATTATCTTCTATTTTATTGTTCGCTGGACTAACTGTTCAAGCTCAAGATGATTCACATTCTTCTGAAACGGGTAAAAAGTTACCATCTGTGAAACTTGTAGATATGGAGGGTAATGCTGTGAATACGGCAGAACTGGGATTTAACGGGCCTGTGGTTATAAGCTTCTGGGCAACGTGGTGTTCGCCTTGCAAAAGAGAGCTGAATACAATAAACGATTTATATACAGATTGGCAAGATGAAACAGGCGTAAACCTTGTAGCTGTTTCGATTGATGATGAAAAAACAAAAAATTCTGTACCGGTTTATGTGAATGGAAAAGGATGGGATTATTTGGTTTTGATGGATCCGAATGGAGATTTTAAGAGAGCAATGGGTGTAAACAATGTTCCACATACGTTTTTGGTAAATACAAACGGAGAAATCGTTTATTCACATAACAATTATGCCCCAGGTGATGAGGATAAATTGTATCAAGAGATTTTAAAATTGACTGGAAAATAAATTCCAGAATATAGTTTCGTTTTTTTATGACAAATAAGTTACTCGCTTTGTCGCTTGTGTTCTCACCTTTTTTGTGGTCACAAGAGAATAATGCAAATGCTCCCTCCGTAACCGGAAATATGGAGTCCACTTTTCAGTATTTAAACGAAGACACTTTAATTGGTGCGAATCGTCCTGCCTCGGTAGGACTTTTAAATTCGTACATGAATGTTTTTTATCGTCAAGGAGGCTTCAAGGCAGGTTTGAGAATGGAGTCTTATCTTCCTCGTATTCAAGGGTATCCAAATAATTTTGACGGCACGGGCTTAGGGATGCGCTACATTGGTTACGAAAATGATTTTGTAGATATTACCTTGGGGAATTTCTATGAACAATTTGGAACAGGTTTGTCTCTTCGTGCTTACGAAGATCGCGCGCTTGGGTACGATACAGCTTTAGACGGAGCTAGAATTATCATTAGACCAGCGAAAGGGTTGAAGTTTAAAGGTGTTTATGGCAGAAACCGATATCAATTTGTGGAAGGTCGAGTAAAAGGATCGGACGGAATTGTGCGAGGATTTGACGGCGAATTGCACTTCAACGAGGCGTTTAGTGAGATGAGTAGTTTCCCTTTAGATATTTCTATTGGGGGCTCACTTGTTTCTAAGTATCAAGTGGATAATAACGAAGAATACGTATTGCCAGAAAATGTTGCTTCCTACGGAGGAAGAATGAAATTGCGCTATAAAAGATTCACATTAGAAGGAGAGTACATGCACAAAGATAATGATCCATCTATAGACAACGGTTATATATACAATTCTGGGCATGCAGCAGTTTTCAATTTCGGATACTCGCAAAAAGGTTTGGGAATTTTAATTTCTGGAAAGTCAGTTGACAATTTTAGCTTCCGTTCCGATAGAACGCAACAACTTCAAAACTTATTGATAAATTATTTGCCGGCGATGAATAAAACCCACACCTATAATTTGGTGGCCAGTTTATACCCATACGCAACGCAGCCGGTGGGGGAAATTGCTTATCAAGCGGAAGTTTTGTACACGATTAAAAAAGGGAGTAAACTAGGAGGTAAATATGGAACGTCTGTGAACGCTAATTACTCCGTTGCGCTCCGACCTATGCAGCACAAGAGTGGCTTTGATCCTATGGATTCATCCCGGGTTATGTACAAAGGAAAACTGTTTGACTCTAGCGATAGTCTATATTGGCAGGATATTAATGTGAGTATTTCACGAAAATTCAACCCTAAGTTTAATCTCATATTGAGTTATTACAATATTAGTTTAAACAATGATGTCGCTAAAATAACGACGGATGCACACGGAATCATCCGTTCAAATATAGGGGTGCTAGAAATGGGCTATAAAATCGATAAAAAGCATTCTATTCGTGCAGAAGTACAGGGCTTACTTACGCGAAAGGACAAAGGTGATTGGGCAACCGCTGTTATTGAATATACTATTGCGCCTGGCTTGTTTTTTAGTGTAATGGATCAATATAATTTTGGCAACCCAAATCCGGATTTGAAATTACATTATCTTATTGGAACATTTGGTTATGTGCGTGATGCTACAAGACTTACCCTGTCATACGGTCGACAAAGAGCAGGTTTGTTCTGTGTTGGTGGCGTTTGTCGATTTGTCCCAGCTTCAAATGGTTTGACTTTAAATTTCACTCAAAGTTTCTAATATGAAAAAAGCACTTATATTTTCAGCACTATTTTCCCTTCTACTCGTTGCTTGCGATAAGGTGAAAAACGCCTATCCACCAGTTTTAACGACCTTGGATACAAGTTTATTCCCTGGAGACTGGTCAACATATGTTTTCCCGGTTTTTACCGCAAATACAAACACGAATCGAAATGTTCTGATAGAAGATTTTACGGGGCATAAATGTACATTTTGCCCGGGAGCCGCAGTAATTGCTCATGGTCTAGAAGAAAATAATCCCGGACGCGTATTTGTTTCTACTATTCATAGCGGGCCAAGTGGTATAAAAGGTGGTTTCCAAGCAACTCCGGCTGGCGGCGATTTTACGTATGATTTCACGAACCCAATTGGTTTAGCTATAGGCGGTTATTTTGGATCAATTCCTGGAGCTAATTTTTTCGCCAATCCATGTGGAAATATTAGTCGATCGCTCTATAATGGACATATTTCTAACGCGGCGAGTGAATGGGCGGCGGCTACAAATGGACTTTTATCAGCGAATACGCTTAAAGTGAATTTACAAGCAACAGTTAATTATTATAGCCAAACCAAAGGCGCATTCGTTCATATTGAAATAGATGTAATTGACCCTTCATTAACGGATCTTGGCTTGGTTGTCGCATTTTATCAAGATTCAATAGTTAAACCCCAAGTAGATGGTCCAAATACAATTTTAGATTATGTTCACCGCGATTTGCTTAAAGAGCATATCAACGGAGATATATTTGGCGAAACATTGAAGAACGATAAAAAAGATGCAAATGGGAAATACTATTATGATTATTCGTATCGTGTTCCCGATGAATACCCCGCTGAAAATGCTCATTTTTTGATTTATGTTTTAGATAAAACGACATTGGAAATTTATCAAGTGATCAAAAAAGATATTCTTTAGCCTCAATCAAGAACATTTTGAAACCCTGATATCCTATCGCTTTGGTGGCTTTTGTTTAAGTTATCAACCAGTTTATGAATACTTAAAAAAAGGGACGGTGGAAAACTTTAACGCTTGTTATAAGTTAGACTTCATTTCTTTTCGTTCCTTTGGTCTGACGATAAAAAAAAGAAATTATGTTAGAGATGACGAAAAAGATTTTGGTAAGTGTAAGCTTTGATAGAATCTTGTTTCAGAAGGAGCTGAATAAATCTTTAAAATGGATTTCGGATTCAGAAGAACTAAAAATATTCAAACTCTGGTGTATAGTTGAGTTTGGGGCGAAATATCCGAAAATTATTAGTCGCGCTTTTTCCGCAGTTTCCTTTTAATTATTCAAATTCAATTAAAACTATTCCTTTGTCTACTACCTGTTGCTCTTGAACTAGAATTGCTTTTACAGTTCCTATTCCTTCTGCTTTCAAGACATTTTCCATTTTCATTGCCTCTAATGATAATATTGGGTCACCTAGTTCAAGTATTTGTCCAACTTTAACCGATAAAGTCACAATTCGCCCAGGCATAGGCGCTTTTAATTCGCTTAATTTTCTGACTTTCGGTTGATCCATACCAAGCGACGCGATTAGATCATCTAATTCTCCTTTTTTGCGAATTGTAAAAATACGGTGGTTAATCTTAACCTCAAGAAAATTATCTTCAGTTTTTTCCTTTAATATTTCTCCATTGAATACTTTGCCGTTGAATTCAATTGTGAAGAAACGTTCATCCTCCCAGAAAATGGCAGAGCCACTCGTTCCAATTATTTCTTTACCATCAATTATCCAGTTTTTGCTCGGCATTTTAGTTTGTTTTTATGCAAAATTAGAAGAATTGAACAATCTTAAAGCTAATTCATTGCCGTTCCTGTTTTTTTTCGTGAGTTTTGTATTTAAAATTTAATATTAATGAAGCATATATTTTTCTATTTGTTTTTTATTTCTATCGTCTTAAATGGTTGCGGAAGTCAAAAAAACAGCACAGTAACAGATCAAGCCATTGACGATACAGAGATTGACGTTGTTGATGATTCTCTTCTGAAGACTAGCGACGAAGTTGAAGAGAATAAAGTTTATTAGGCTACAGAAACAGTTTATACGGATTTGATTCATACAAAATTGGAGGTTAATTTCGATTGGATGAAATCACGAATGAACGGAAAAGCATTCATAACAGCAAAACCACATTTTTACCCCTCTGATTCATTAACACTAGATGCAAAGGGAATGGATATTTTGGCGGTTAAAAGGGATGGAATAGATTTAACCTACATTTATTCTAATGATTTTTTGAGAATAAAATTGGGAAAGGAATTTCAACGATATGAAAAATATACGATTGAGATAAATTATGTAGCAAAACCCGAAGAAAGAACAACAGGGGGGAGTGCCGCAATTGTTTCGGATAAAGGATTGTTTTTTATTAACCCCAAAGGCGATGAAAAAGGAAAAATGCCGCAAATTTG
>JBDNIA010000472.1:0-2008 GCA_041688525.1 Crocinitomicaceae bacterium
AATTTAGGAATTGATAGCTTAACAAATGTTTCTGGCGCTTTTGGTGGAGATTTAGACCCAACAAACGGAATGTATTGGACATGGCAAAGTGGCTATATAAATTTTAAAATAGAAGGAACCAGCTCAATTAGCCCAGCAAGAAAAAATATTTTTCAATATCATTTAGGCGGATATCTCGCACCTTATTATGGATTACGTGAGATTAAATTGCCCGTTTCTAACCCAGAAACAATTCATATCATCTTGAACTTATCTTCATTTTTCGAATATGTCGCCAGTAAAGAAATTTATCAAGTGATGAGTCCAAATCAAAAGGCAATGTATGTGGCTGACGAAATTGCGAAACTATTTTCTGTTCAACTATGAAGCAACGGACTTTATTTCTTTTTTCAATTATAACTTTCTGTTCAGCTTTCGGTCTTCTAAAGTATAACAGCTTAGAATTGCCTAAACATTTCCCTAAACCTTATTTTGATTTTGAAAAAGAGTCTTTGACCAATGCCAAAATTCAATTAGGACGCACTCTTTTTTATGATCCAATTCTGTCGAGCGATAATTCCATTTCCTGTGCATCTTGTCACTCTCCATACAATGCATTCGCTCATACCGATCACGACTTGAGTCATGGCATAAACGATTCTGTTGGATTTCGAAATGCCCCTGCTCTTTTTAATTTAGCTTGGCAAAAATCGTTCATGTGGGATGGCGCCGTCAACCACCTCGACATGCAAGCTCTCGCGCCTATTTCGGATTCAAAAGAAATGAACGAAACAATCGAAAATATTGTTTTAAAACTGAATAAGAATCCTCATTATGCGCATCTATTCTATGCCGCATTTTCTGATAGTTTAGCAACAGGATCTCGAACGTTAAAAGCACTTTCGCAGTTTCAGTTAACATTGGTTTCTTGCAACTCGAAATACGACAAAGTTAAAGAGGGCAAAACTAAATTCACCTCACAAGAAAAAAAAGGATATGAGCTGTTCAAGAAAAATTGTAACGTATGCCATACTGAACCAATGTTCACCAATTATGGTTTTGCGAATAATGGTCTACCGGTAGATCCAACTTTAAACGATTTTGGGAAATACAGGCTTACTAAAAATTCAAAAGATAGCCTTTTATTCAAAATTCCACCATTACGAAACCTCAAATACACTTACCCATACGCGCATGACGGTCGCTTTAAGAAAATTCGGGAAATGTTGAACCATTATACTAATGGAATTCACATACAACCTTCATTGTCTAAGGAATTAAAAAAACCTATTGTGCTTTCTTCCAATGAAAAATCAGATTTACTCTGTTTTTTGCTGACATTAAATGATTCAACTTTCGTTTTTAATCCTTTAAACAAATTTCCTCAAACTATTTCCTCCGGAAAAGAAGGAAAATAATAAAAAGGTCGTCAAAGTAATTAAAGCTTAAATAGTATAATCATGAATAAAAAATTAATTTTTGGAATCGCATCGCTAACGTTGAGTCTGACATCAATAGCTCAAGGTCCTGTTGTAACCTCATGGTTACAAAATAATTCTCAAACAGGAAGCTACTATGCATCTGGCAATTCTACTGCTCTGCCAAATAATATTTTGGTAAACTGTCAATCCGTTGAATATTCTGCAACATCCGTTTATGTTAAAACAAAAGGTGTTCCAGCATACCCAACTGGTCCATTTTTAGATGGAAACCCATCAAATGCTAGTGATCAAAATGCACTATTTAAAATTCCTCTGAGCCACACTCCAAATACTGGAACACTACAAAATACAGTTGGAGGAAATTGCGGTATTTTTATCAATGGCGTAGCACTTTTTGACTACAGAGATGGTGTTTCTTGGAATTCGATAACTAATTCACTTTGTGGCGGACCAGGAAATCCACCTTGTCCAGGAGGTATGGGAGCATCAAATCCATGGAACAGAGATGCTGTACCGGCTGAAAAATCTGGTTTCGATTGTTCAAAAGGACATCCAGCAATGGGAAATTATCATCATCATCAAAATCC
>JBDNIA010000473.1:0-14459 GCA_041688525.1 Crocinitomicaceae bacterium
ACGTGTCTGCCGGCTAGACAGGGGTTTTTTTGGATTTCCGAAGATTTTTTTAAATAAGGACACACTATTCCCCCCCCCCCGCATTAAAAACCCTTGTTTTTGCAGTTAAACTACTACCTTCGTTCTCATGAAAATTCCGCAGTGCCGCGCACATTTTGCCTTATTTTTGGTTAACACATTTTACGGCGCGAATCACGTTATCGCGAAGGGAATCATGCCTACTATTTTAACGCCAAATGTGTTTATTTTTCTTCGAGTGGCGGGAGCGACGAGTTTATTTTGGTTGACACATTTATTTCGAAAAAACCGAGAGAAAATCGACCGAAAAGATTTACCTCGATTGGGAGCCTGCGGTTTATTTGGCGTTGCAATAAATCAATTGTTTTTTTTTCACGGTTTAAATTTGTCGTCGGCAATTAACGCTGGAATTATTATGACTTTGAACCCGATTATGGTCGTCATTCTTTCCTATTTTATTTTGAAAGAAGCGATAACAACATATCGTGTTGTAGGAATTATGCTCGGGGCAACAGGAGCAATTTTATTGACGATTTCTTCCAGTTCAAGAAGCTCAGAGTTGGCTTTGGGAGACTTTTTTTTACTCATTAATGCAGCGAGTTATGCCATTTATCTCGTTATCGCGAAACCTTTGATGACGAAGTACAAACCGTTAACCGTTATTACCTACACCTTTCTTTTCGGATTTTTATTCGTCCTACTTTTCCCACCAACCATCGGCGATTTATTCCGTACCGATTTCTCTTTGTTGACCGGTGTGGTTCTCATTAAAGTTCTTTATGTAATCATTTGTGTTACATTTTTGGCGTATTTGTTAACGATGTATTCATTGAGTAAAGTCAGCCCGTCAGTGTCCAGCGCGTATATTTATTTGCAACCAGTTATGGTTATCTTTTTCGCCATTCTTTTTGCTTACATTGGTTTCACAGAAGATTATACCAGCACAATTACCACGCAAAAAATATTCTACATGTTGTTGATTTTCGTTGGGGTTTATGTTACTAGCTTGAAACGAAAGGCTTAACCACAAAGCACACTAAGTAGGCACCAAGTTCACCATGAAGCTTGTTACTTCCTTTATTTTTGTGTCCTTCGCGCCTTCTTCGCGCCCTTCGTGGTTAAAAATACGTAAATTTGCCAAAAAACAAGTCTATGTTACAATCCATGACCGGCTTTGGGAAGGCCACAGGAAGTTTTCAAGGAAAGAAAGTGACCATTGAAATCCGTGCGCTCAATAGTAAAACATTGGATTTAAACGTTCGCATACCGAGTATGTATCGTCCAATTGAATCGGACATGCGGAAAGTTCTAATGAAGGAATTGGAGCGCGGCAAAGTGGACGTAAATGTAAACATCGATGATTCAGGGGACTCGAAAAGTATTTCTGTTAATAAGTCATTGGCGAAAGCATATTACGAAGATTTGAAATCTGTAAACGATGCAATTGGCGAAAAAAGTATTGATTACCTTGCAATGATCATGCGAATGCCGGATGTTTTAATCAGTGAAAAAGAAGATTTACCAGAAGGAGAAAAAGCTTTTTTAATGAATCTTTTGAACGAAGCTTGTACAAGTCTTAATGAATTCCGCAAGCAAGAAGGAGAAGCTTTGGAAAAAGAATTTACAGAGCGAATCGAAGACATTCGGAGATTATTGCTTGAAATAGAACCTTACGAAAATATGCGGGTAGAAACTATTCGCGCGAAACTAGAGAAGCAATTAGAAGAAATTTCAGGCGCTCAATATGATGTTAATCGCCTAGAACAAGAATTGATTTTGTACGTTGAGAAATTTGATGTTGCCGAGGAGAAAATGCGTTTAACGAATCATTTGGACTATTTCTTAGAAACTATGGCAACAGAAAGAACGGGACGCAAATTAGGTTTTATTACACAGGAAATTGGTCGTGAAGTCAATACTTTGGGAAGCAAAAGCAATCAAGCGGACATGCAGAAAAAAGTGGTTGAAATGAAAGACAATTTAGAGAAAATGAAAGAACAAGTTCTCAATACTTTATAAAAACGAGTACAATGAATAAGCAAGGCAAATGTGTGATTTTTTCAGCACCATCAGGCGCGGGAAAAACGACGATAGTACACGCTTTGTTGGATCGAATTCCAGCGTTATCTTTTTCTGTTTCTGCTTGTAGTCGAGATTCTCGACCAAATGAAGTAAACGGCAAAGACTATCATTTTTTAGGTGTTGCAGGTTTTCAGCAAGCGATTCTAAAAGATGAGTTAATCGAATGGGAGGAAGTTTACACGAATAATTATTACGGAACTTTAAAAACTGAAATCGAAAGAATTTGGGAGGAAGGGAAAACCGTTATTTTTGACGTGGACGTTATCGGAGGATTGAATTTAAAGAAAATGTTCGGCGAAAAAGCATTGGCGATTTTTGTTCAGCCACCAAGCTTTGATGAACTCGAGAAAAGATTGCGCGACAGAAGTACGGAAACGGAAGACAAAATCAATCAACGTATGAATAAGGCGCGAACAGAATTAACAAAAGCAACAGAATTCGATATTGTCTTGGTAAATGATGATTTGCAACAGGCAATTGTCACGGCAAAAGGAATAGTAGAACATTTTATCGCATCATGAAAGTAGGACTGTATTTCGGCTCGTTCAACCCAATTCACGTTGGCCATTTGATTATTGCCCAATACATGATTCAGCGCGATGATATTGACGCAGTTTGGTTTGTTGTTTCGCCGCACAATCCTCTTAAAAAGAAAAGCACTTTACTCGAAGATTATCATCGTTTGGCAATCGTTAAAATTGCCATCGAAGACGAGCTAAAATTTAAAGCAGAAGACATTGAGTTTAAAATGCCTCAGCCCAGTTACACAATCGATACGCTAACTTATTTGCAGGAAAAACATCTGGATTACAATTTCAGTTTATTAATGGGTGAAGATAATTTGCGCGGACTTCACAAATGGAAAAATTTCGAGAAAATCCTTGAAAAGTATAAAATTTACGTTTACCCAAGATTTGAAGAAGAGCCAATAGAACATCAATTTAAAGAACATCCATCAGTGATTTTTTGCGAAGACGTGCCTTTGATGAAAATTTCAGCGAGTTACATCAGAGAATTAATAGGAACTGGGAAATCAGCTCGTTTTTTATTGACAGAAAAAGTCAACCAATATGTTGACGACATGAATTTTTACAAGTGATTTATTTGCGATTATACACAAATAGATAAACTTCGATATTCTCTTTTTCAACTCGTTTTACCAACTTCATTCATTAAAACTTCTTTTTAAAGGACTTTACATTCCATTTTTCCATAATTCTGGCAAAATCATTTTTTTTCTGGTAACAGCGTTGATTTCTAATTTGTAGTCTTTTTTCGTTGGATTCCAGACGTAAATAGAATAGGGAAGATTGGCTTCCGCGGCGAATACAAAACTCATTTTCCCGTCATGTAGATTTTGAGATTGATAGTCGGAATTGTCTTTTGGAACACAAACTAAATGGGCACCTTCCGCACCATAACATTGGATGGATATCATAAAAGATTCGTGGGAAGGCGATATTTCCAGTAAGTTTTTAAATTCAGCATTGGTAGAAATGGACTTTTTGGAAAGAATAGTTTTATCAATAAAATGCACTGTATTTTTTCGCTTTATTTCAGCAGGAACATATTGAAAGAGGAATACGCCGTTATGTTCCAGATTACCGGGAATTATTTCCTGTTGACAGAGCATCAAATTTGAATCTTCTACAAAATTTTCAAATGGAATGCTAATTTCAAAAGGTCCGAATTGGCTGTCCCAAACAATAACATCACCAAAGGTCAACCTACTTTTATCTTGTAAAAAAGTAACTCCAGAAAACTGCTGAAGTTGCTGGTTTTTCATTTTTAAATTAGACCCGAGTGTATAAGCGAGAAGAGGATGATAGGCAAAAACTGTTTTATTTTTAAGTCGAGGCTCATTTTTTATATAATTACCCGTTGTAATTAAGGCACTATTGATGCGGCTATTCTCCTTTTTTAAATAAGGCGTTGTGCAAAGCAGAAATAAAATAAGTAAAGGGAATATAAAAGCTCCAAATGCAAATTGCTTTCTACTTGTAGAGAGTAATTTTCCCATGAAATACAGATTCATTAAAAGGAAAGTTGGCAAACCTTGAGTTGCTATTCTCGTCAGGCCCATGGAACCATTTTGGCCGGAACCATAGAAGTAACTGTGTGCCGCAAGAATTCCTAAAAAAGTTCCGTAAGAAAGAATCACCAAGCCAATAATTTTAAACCCGAGTTGCTTTCGAAAAAACTGAAAGCACAGAACGACAAATCCACCTAGAAAAATCGCAAGTCCGTGTAGACCGAGATAGGCTTTAAATTCTTTGAGATAATGCCAATACGAACCAATTCCGTAGAAAGAATTATCCATAGAATAAGGTGATTTACTAAAATACCACCAGAAATCAGAAAAGGAGAAAACACCGATAATGGCGTATATACAGAAAGGAATTACAAGAAAAGAAAGAGCTTTCCATTGCTTTGAAAATAAAAGCAAAGCAAGAGTAAAAATGACAACTAACTGACCCTCACTGCGGAGAAAAGGCAAACAGCCGACCAGGAAAGCAAAGCTATAATATTTATCATTTAACCACGCGAGACAAGCGGCAATCAGAAACAAACTAAACAAAGGCTCGGTTAATCCCCCTAGAACCGTATTAGCATAATCCGGCGTGAGCAATAATAAAAAAGGAAAGGCCAATTGAAAAGGCAAAGGAGTCTTTAGTTTCTTCAAAATTTGCCAACCCAAAATTGTGGTTAATGAAAAAACCAGAGAATTGAAGAGAACCATCCCGTCAAAACCAAATTGCGCAAACGGACTGCTAAGTAAAATGAATAAAGGTTTACCCCAATGGTCTAGAAAATAATTAGGATTTTCCCAACTGGCTTGAGAAATAAAGAAATGCATTAAGCCATCACCGCAATCGATAGGAGCGGGCAATGCTTGAAAATTGTAGTACAACCACCCAAAGGAAAATGCCAAAGCAGCAATATAAAGGGCGTTGTTTTTGGTCATTTTTAGAATTTCATTTCAGGAACATTCGCAGGAACTACTAATTCCCCCTCGGTTTTGGAAACGATTTCTTCAACTGAAACACCAGGTGCACGCTCAATTAAATGAAATTTACCATCTTTAATTTCAAGTACGGCGAGTTCAGTTACCACCTTTTTAACGCAAGCAACCCCTGTAAGTGGCAAAGTACATGCTTTTAGCATTTTAGATTCACCAGCCCTATTGGTATGCATCATTGCTACAATGATATTATCTGCAGAAGCGACCAAATCCATAGCGCCGCCCATTCCTTTTACCATTTTACCAGGAATTTTCCAGTTAGCGATGTCGCCATTTTGAGAAACTTCCATAGCGCCAAGAACCGTCAACTGAACATGCTGACCGCGAATCATGGCAAAAGACATGGCTGAATCAAAGAAAGAAGCACCTTTTTGGGCCGTGATAGTTTGTTTTCCTGCGTTGATTAGATCAGCATCTTCATCACCGTCCATGGGAAAAGAACCCATTCCGAGAATCCCATTTTCCGACTGAAACTCAACCTCTATACCTTTTGGAATATAATTTGTTACCAATGTTGGAATGCCAATTCCAAGGTTTACATACCAGCCATCTTGCAATTCTTGCGCAATTCTTTGCGCAATTCCGTTTTTATCTAGTGCCATAATTATTCAAGTAAGATAATTTCAAATTTACCATTTTTAATGGAAATTTTTTCTCTATACATATTCCACAAATACACACGAACTTCTTTTTCATTGAGCTGAAATGTATCAATAGGATAATTAAAATTCATGTAGAAGTCTTTTTTTAGTCCTTGTGACCAGCGTTGATTCCAATTCTCGTAAACTACAGAATTCTGATTTTCATCGAAGGTGGAATACACGATACTTGAAAATGTGAAGGATTCGGAAGTGTGGGTGTCTCCATGAACATGAATTTGTAGTTTCTTGCTTCGAAGAGAATCTGGGATAAAGAAATTGCCGAATGAAATAAACTCCGCATTCGTTTCAGAAATATTAAACGCACTGTCAAAAAGAACTGTTTTTATGAATGGCCTTTTACGTTTGTAAGCAATGTAAGTGCTTTTTGTATCTCTGGAGATTGTATCATAGTCAACTAAATCAGAAATGTTAAGCTTTAGAATATCTTTGGTTAATACAAGTTCGGCAGCTTTATTAAATACTTTGTAGTCTGAAACAGTACTTTGAATTTTTTGTTTTCTATTTTGCAAAGCCCAAGAAAACCGCATCAATGGATAAACTGAAATTGTCGATTTTTCATTTATTTCATTTATCACGTCGGCGTAAAATTCATCTGACATTCTATCGTCTGGAGAAAAAATTGAGGTGGATAGATTGATGCGAGGAATGAATAAAACAGGAAAAACCAAGAGGAAGTAAATACCATTTGCTGACCATTTCCAATTGTTTATTACATGCGCAAAGAGCAATATTGATAACGGGATTAAATACATACCAACTCTATCTTCAGGGTAATTTACATCCCGAAAATGAGCTAAACAAAGAATAACAGCAATATGTCCAAATAGAAACCAAGCAAGTAGTGTTTCGTGTTTTTTAAAGAATGGTTTTGTTCCCGTCTTTGTCCATAAAGTGATCAACGTGAAAATTAGTAAAACTCCGATAAGAAGCAGAATCCATTTGAACCAGTTATCGTCTAAAAAAAGTGTGTTTTCGCTTAGAGTCTTTCCGGTTACTTCCCAAAACCCATCGAGTGAGCCATAGTATAAAGCACCACCTTCTTTGAGTTTTTCAGCAAAAAGTATTGCTGGATAAATTAGATAAATCAATGTGCCGTGAAGTAAAATTAAAGCGGTTTGTTTTCTCCACGACAATTCTTGCCAAGCTAAAAGTTGGTGGATTAAAACAAATAATATAGCAAGTATAGCCGAAACTAAATACGTCAAATTAGAATAGACGGCGATAATGATAAAGAAATAGGCAATAGCTAAATGTTTGGTTGAATGTGATTTCGAAAAACGGAAAAGAAAAACAAGTGTAGCAAGAAAGAACGCCAATGAAATTCCATATCCTCGTGTGTAGGCAAAATAGTCTAAAATGAAGGGAATTCCTGTGAGTGCAACTAAAGTAATACCGCGGAAAAGAATAGTCTTAATTGGTTTAACAAGTTGGTAAATAGCCCAAAAGAAAATGGTAAAAGACAATACATTTGGCAAACGCAGCCAGAAGAAATCTGCTCCAAAAATCAGGAATAACCAATGAGACAAATAACTATTAACGAGGTGATTGTTAGCATCAAGTAAGGCTCTGTCACCCCAAATAAGACCCGTTTCTACATAATGAAAAAAGGTAGCTACTTCATCGTGAAGTGGCTCAACAAACCAAGCTCTTAAGAATAAGTAAACAAAAAGAAAAGAAAACAGTATCCATGCGAAAATAGAATAATTCGATTCCTGTTTTAGTTTATTTTCGACCATCTAAACACGAGGTTTAACGGTACGTTGTTCTATACGTTTTTCAAATTTTTCACCTTGGAAAATACGTTGTACAAAAATCCCAGGTGTGTGAATTTCGTTTGGATCTAATTCTCCAGCAGGAACTAATTCCTCCACTTCTGCAACGGTTATTTTCCCAGCCATGGCCATCATTGGATTGAAGTTGCGCGCTGTTGCTTTAAAAACGAGATTTCCTTCAGTATCGCCTTTCCAGGCTTTAACAAAAGCAAAATCAGCCGTTAATGCAGACTCTAAAATGTGTGGTTTACCATCGAAAACACGAACTTCTTTTCCTTCCGCGACTTCAGTACCATAACCCGCAGGTGTGAAAAATGCAGGAATTCCAGCTCCACCAGCACGACACCTTTCTGCCAAACTTCCCTGAGGAATAAGATCGACTTCTAATTCGCCAGATAACATTTGGCGTTCGAATTCATCGTTTTCTCCGACGTAGGAGCTGATCATTTTTTTTATTTGTTTGCTTTGAAGCAATAGGCCTAAACCGAAATCGTCAACACCCGCGTTATTAGAAATGCACGTCAAATCTTTTACACCCATTTTAACCATTTCGGCAATTGAGTTTTCAGGAATACCACAAAGACCAAATCCGCCGAGCATAAGCGTCATGCCGTTTTCTAATCCTATTAATGCCTCACTAACGTCTTTTACTGTTTTATTCATGTCTAGAAAAATGGATTTTCTTCAAAGTTATCAGAATTTGTTGGACCGAAGAGCTGACCTTCACAAGAGAATTGCTTCGGGTCATAATTCGTTGGCTTTTCAAATTCTGTAGTTGAAAGACCAATTTTGGAATCTTTGTAAACAGCGTTCATGTAATAACCATATATAGGCAAGGCAACACTTGCGCCTTGACCGATAGCTGTTGACTGGAATCGCACTGAGCGATCTTCCGCTCCAACCCAAACTCCAGTAACTAATTCTGGAGTAAAGCCAACAAACCAGCCATCTGAATTACTCTGTGTTGTTCCGGTTTTTCCAGCCATAGGTACGCGGATATTTCCATAATCAACGGCTCTTCTTAAGCGATTTCCCGTTCCTTCATTTATAACGCCTTCAAGCATTTTAATCATAGTATAGGCAACGTTTTCGTTCAGTACTTCTCTCGAAACCGGTTTAGCATTGTAGATAACGTTACCATTACGATCCTCTATTCGGAAAATCGTGGAAGGTGTTATGAATATTCCTTGGTTAACGAACATCGCTTGTGCAGGAATAAGTTGAAACAATGACAAGTCCATGGTGCCTAAACACATGGGAGGAGTAATATCGCGTTGGGCTAAATTGATATCAACATCCTGTAGGAATTTTGCTATATTGATCGTTCCCGCAACTGGCCCCATACTGGACATAACAGCGACAGTTGTCGGGTTTGAAGACTGGGCTAGGCCATTTGCCATTGTTCCCGCTGCTTTTCCTCCTGGACACCAGCTACCAACGCAGAAATTCCCATCAAACACAGTACAAGGTTTTGCGGTTCCCATAGATAGGGCTGTGGCATATACAAAAGGCTTTATTGTCGATCCAACTTGTCTGGAACCTTGTCGAACATGGTCATATGCGAAATGATCGATATTTATTCCACCAACCCAAGCTTTAACGAAGCCAGTTTGTGGTTCCACAGACATCATTCCACAGTGAAGAAAAGATTTGTAATAGCGAATAGAATCGTTCGGTGTCATAATGGTGTCAATTTCACCGCTCCAGGAAAAAACAGACATTTGTGCGGGTTCATTAAATTCTTTTGTTAGATCTTCATCCGTTTTACCGATTTGTTTTCCTGCGTGATAACGACCAGAATTTTTTCGTGCACTTCGCATGATATTTTCAACGGTTTGATCCGAAATAGAATTGCTAAAAGGAAAGTTTTTTAGTCCTCTATTGTTTCTATCGAAAGCGGGCTGCAGGTAATTTTTTATATGCTTTTCAACCGCATTCTCAGCGTATTTTTGCATAGATAAATTGATAGTCGTATAGATTTTCAGCCCGTCATTATATATATTCCATGCTTCACCATCGGGCCGAGCATACTTCAAAGAACCATCAGGCTTCGTTTCGGCAAAAAGATTGGTCAACTCAGCTCTTATAGATTCTCTGAAATAGGGAGCAACACCTTCTTTGTGATCAACTTTTTGGTATTTTGTAATGATGGGTTTTAATTTTAGCTGATCGTACTCTTCTCTGGTTAATGGGTTATTAATAGCAGGATTTTTCTTATTAGAATTTTTAAGCCACTGAAACAAAACTTGATTTCGTCTTTGAACAGCTCTTAAACTATCTGATGCTCTTCTTTCCAAAACTTCATCTTCACTTACAGCTGACATAGCAATTCCTTTATTTAAAGAGATACTTCTTCGGTAATTTTTCACTTCAAAGGTATGTGGATTAAAAAGACCCGGATTCTTACACATTCCAACGAGGATTGCTGCCTCATCTTTCGTTAGGTTAATAGGAGCCTTATTAAAGTATACTTTTGCGGCGTTTTCAATGCCAACCGCGTTGTACAAAAAATCAAATTGATTTAAGTACATCGTAATTATTTCCTCTTTTGTATATCTTTTTTCTAAACGAGAAGCGATTATGTTTTCTTTTGCTTTTTCATTAAGTCGACCAAGAAGCCGGAACATCCGGTAAGAAGATTCGGAAAGAGAAGAGGTAACTCCTGTTTGTTTATCTCGTTTTTGTAGTGTAAAGAGAAGCTTTGCTAATTGTTGCGTAATTGTTGAAGCTCCACCAGCTCCACCAGCACTTAAAACCGCTCGACCGATTGCTTTGAAGTCAACACCAGAGTGTTCCATAAAACGTTCATCTTCAGTTGAAATAAGTGCTTCTATAACGAAGGGAGATATTTCATTGTATTTTACACTTGTTCGATTGATTTTCCAAAATCGACCCAGTTCTGTTTCAGCATCATCAGCATAAACAACGGAAGCTAAGAGTTCAGGAGGATTGTCCAACATCGCAACGGATGGCATGGAATCTTCGGGTTGGAAAAACAACAAAGCCAGGACAAGAAATAATGGGAGCAATCCTAATATCCATAGAATTCTTGTATATTTCTTCTTTGTCCCCTCATTGAATAGGACTTTTTTTTCTTTTTTCGATGCTGTGCTCATAATTGAACCAAATATATACTGTAAAAGTAAAGATTATTCTTTATTTGTGAATATTGTCTAGTAGAGAATGTCTCGTCTTTGACTGTCCAACTTTAGCAAGACAAACAACAAGATAGAAAAAGACATCATAGAGGAGCCACCATAACTAAAGAACGGCAAAGGAATCCCAATTACAGGAGCGAACCCGATGTTCATTCCAATGTTGATAGCAAAGTGATAAAAGAGAATCATACCAACTGAATAAGCATAGATTCGATAATAACGGCTTCTTTGTCGTTCTGCGATAATTATAATGCGCAGGAGCATGAATATATAAACACTGATGAGAAATAAACTTCCAGCAAACCCCCATTCTTCTGCAAATGGACAAAAGATGAAATCGGTTTCACTTTCGGGTACGTGATTACTTTGAACGCTTGAAAGAGATGCTTTTGTATATCCTTTTCCAAATGCGCCACCAGATCCGACAGCTGCCATTGCTCGATTTCTATTGTAATCTGCGCCGTCTTGATCCTCGTTCAAGCCTAAAACTAATTCAATACGGTCCTTTTGGTGAGGCGCTAACCCTTGAAAAAGAAAGTTCACCGATAAAGCTAAAATAGAGGAAAGAGTAAAAGCAATTAGGACAACAATAACTGCCTGTTTTCTTTCCCTACGAGAAGCCATTCTACTTAAAATCAGGTAAACGACAAATCCGACGATTGCTAATGCGATTATTACTCCAACAATTCCGGATGTATTTAGATCAGGAATAAAGAGTAGATTGAAAGAATTATTTGAAACTAAAAGCGTAATTACACAAAGTACGACTACGAAAAACAAAATTGGAATGAAGTGTGTCCCAATCCACGTTTGTTTAAATCGAACACCTGGAATTAAGTTTATGATTTTTAGAATGATAGGGTCGTAACTCATACCTTCTCGGTAGAGCACAAATAAGAATGACGTAAAAACAATCAATGTTCCTGCATCTGGCTGCAGAATTACCAGTAACATGGGAACGAGAATTATAGCGTTGGAAATAACAACGGTTTTCACATTTTGCGATTTCATATTAATGTTACTGACGTAACTAGAAAGTAAAAGCGCTGTTCCTATTTTAGCGAATTCGGCGGGCTGAATACCAAAAGACCCAAACCCTAGCCAAGCGTGCGCCCCGTTAATAGCAGGCATAAATAATACGACGACGAGTAAGAATAAGGTGAATAGATAAATAGGTACAGCGAATTTTCGGTAAATTGAAGAATCAATTAAGAAAACGAGAAGCCCTAAAAAAAGCGAAACACCAACCCACATAACTTGCTTTCCGTATTTTTGAGAAAAGTCGAAGAAGTGAGGATGTTCAGGGTCAAATGCTGTAGAATACACAGTCATTAGCCCCATGGTAACCAAAAGAATATAGCAAGCAAAAAGAGGCCAATCAATATCTTGAGCTATTTTGTCGTCGGATCTCATTGAATATTTGAAAGTTTGGCCTCTACGATACGCAGTTCTTTTTCTGCATCTTTTATTTTTGCAGTTAGATATTTTTCAATCATCAAGCTCGCAATAGGAGCCGCCCACGTTCCACCAAAACCAGCATTCTCTACAAAGACAGCAATGGCAATTTTCGGATCATCCATAGGGGCAAAAGCGATGAATACAGAGTGATCTTTTCCATGGGGATTTTGGACAGTTCCTGTTTTACCACAAACGACGACATCGATCATTCTAGCTTGTCGGCCCGTGCCGCCATCTTCATTAACAACACGACGCATTCCTTCTATTATTGGTGGAAAATATTTTGCGCTAACTTTCGTGTAATGTTTTTTATTAAAACTGGATAGAGGCCCAGAGGCTCCAATTTCTTTTACAAAATGAGGGGTGTAAAACCAACCTTTGTTTGCTATAATTGCAGCTAAATTCGCCATTTGGAGAGGAGTAAGAGCAACTTCTCCTTGCCCAATTGAATTTGAACGAATAGTTGAAAATGCCCATCTATGATGTCCGTACCACTTATCATAATAGTGGGCATCTGGAATTCTACCGGGCCTTTGTCCAGTAATGTCTGTACCTAATATTTCTCCCAAACCAAAGCTATGCATGTATTTCGCCCAAATTGTCAATCCAATTTCAGCATCTTCAAATGTGTTTTTACTTTTCCCTTGCTGAATAATACGGCGAGTTGTTTGATAAAAATAAGGGTTGCAAGAATATTGAACAGCCTTCATTATATCAGACGGAGAGCCATGATTGTGACAACCAACTAAACTCTTATTACAGGGAAAACCAGTATCAACATTAATGACGCCTTCTTCTAATGCAACAAGCGCTTGAATCAATTTAAAAATTGATCCTGGTGGATATTCTGAAGCCACAGGTCTCGGATAAAGTGGTTTATCTGGGTCGGCAATAAGTTTAGGGTAGTTAATACCAATGTTCCTTTTACCGACCAATAAATTTGGATCGTAACTGGGTGCTGAAATCATAGATAATATTTCGCCTGTAGAAGGTTCTATTGCAACGATACAACCTTTTTTGTTTTGCATCAATTTTTCACCGTATGCTTGTAGGATGATATCCAACCCTAATTTCATTGGAGCACTTTGCATTGCTATGGTATCATACATTCCGTCAGCGAAAGGTTCCAGAGCATTATTCAAAGCTGATGTCACGATATATTTGATTCCTTTTTGTCCGCGTAGCTCTTCTTCGTAGAATCGCTCAAGACCAGCTCTGCCCATATTATTTCCAGCTCTGTAATAAGAATCCCGCTCAATATCCTCTCGGTTAGCTTCAGCTAAATAACCAAGAATATTAGCCCCACTATGATAAGGATAGTCCCGCATACTTGTTACCTCTTCATAGAAGCCGGGGAACCGCCCTAAGTGCGGAGCGATTTCAGCAACTTCTTCAAGAGTGAGTTCCTTCATAAATGGATACGCTCTCCCTTTTTGATAATTGGACGTGCGTTTTTTAGTATGTCTGTTGTAAAAAGTCCCTTCTCCTAATTTAATCTGATAAAAGCGCGAACGAACTTTTTGCACTGTCCAATCAATTAATTTTGCGAAAGCTGCAGTATCTAAATTATTAATATCGGCTTCGACCATCATCAAGTTGTAGTAGGTTTGATTGGCAACGATTTTTTGGCCATTTCTATCAAATATTACGCCGCGAGGAGGGGTAATTTCTTTTCTTTTTTCAGCTATTTCTTGAGCTCGCAAGGTCCAGGTATCGTCAATTACTTGCATATACAAAAGCCGAAACGCATAAAGTAAACCTATGGAAACAATAAATGTAATAATGACAATTTTTCTGGAATCGAAGTTCATCGGTCTTTTGGCTTTTGTACAAAGATAATTTGTAAGCCAACACAAACCAAAAACGAAACGATAGTGCTAAGAATAGTTTTGCGCAGAATATAAGTGAATTCACCGAAGTTTGCGACTTCAAACAGGAAAAACCATAAATGGTGAAGTAAAAGTAGCGTTCCGAAAGTTAAGACGAACCAAGTTGTCCCCAAAGTGTAAATATTGGCTTCTTTGTTCATTTCATAATCTTCTTGAGATGCAAATCTCGAAAAGATTAAAGGACGAATGTAGGCAAAAAATAAAAGAGCAGAAGTATGTAGTCCAAAAGTATTACTCAGAGCATCTATGCAGATACCCATAACAAAGCTAATTAGCAAAGTGGCGGACAGGTTTAATTCATAAGGAAGTAAAAAGATAAAAAGAGGATAGACCATAATGAGAATTCCCCAACCGATTTCCAATTGATTTAAAATGAAAACTTGAACTAAAACAAGTAA
>JBDNIA010000474.1:0-2952 GCA_041688525.1 Crocinitomicaceae bacterium
AAGTATGCTTTGTAATACTGATTTTTCCGTCAATTTTTGATAGTTTTGTAAAATGGATACCATCGTTCATGGAACGAAACCCAGAAACAGTAGAACCGGAAAATTGATATTCTTTCCAAATCTTTTCAACAGTTATATCTTGGGCTTGTGAAATTGTTGAAAACAAAAAGAGTACTATATAGAGAGACTTGTACATCATCTGAATTAAAATTAGAGGGCTAAAATAGGAATTGCAAGATAAATCATCGCCTTTATTTTAATAATTAGGTAATAAAAGTTTAACATTCGGAATTGGTAGAACAAAATTAATGGTGTACATTTGTTTCAGATTTTTGATGTAATCCTTGACGTTTCCCAGTAAACTGAAACCATCAGAAATAGTAAATGGAATACAAATGGAAAAATGTTCGCTATCTTTAATGATGTCAGACAATCAACTTTTTCTACAAACCATTTGAAAGCAGCTGTTGGGTCTAGCAATGCTGCACAAAATCTCGTATTTTCTAATCTCAATAATTTATAACTGTATGAAAAAATCATTACTCATTTTATCTATTGTATTATCAAGTTCAGTGTTCGCTCAGGACTGCTCGAAATTATTTATTTCAGAATACGTTGAAGGTTGGTCAAATAACAAAGCGTTAGAGATTTATAATCCAACAAATGCGGCAATTAACTTAAGTGAATATTGCATTGCTCGTTATTCTAATGGTTCTAACTCAGCAACTGTAGCAAACTCAGTTCAATTAAGTGGAACTGTTCCGGCGCACGGTGTTTTTGTGGGTGTGTTAGACAAAAGAGATCCAAATGGAACAGCATTTGAGGCTCCAGTATGGGATTCTTTACAATCGCGTGCAGATGGATTCTTTTCTCCGGACTACAATACGAGTACAGCTTTCTACTGGAATGGAGACGACTGTGTTGTATTATTGAAAGGAACATTAACGTCAAATCCCGGGGATATTGTTGCAACCATACCAGGAATGACAGTTATCGATATTTTTGGTAAAATTGGTGAAAGACCGACAAATGCAAATGGAGGTAATTCTACTCCTACAGGCGGTTGGTCCTCTCTAGCGCCTCACAATGGTGGTGCAAATGGTGGTGCGCAAATTACCGTGGATCATTCAATGATTCGTAAATCAAATATTCGAAAAGGAGTAATTAACCCAGCGATTTCAGTATTTAATCCATTGGGAGAATATGATTCAATTCCGCCACTTACGGCGCGTTTGGATGCAAATGGCGATACCGTTTATAACTCAACTACCGGCTTTCCAATCATGGATGGAAATTGGTCAACACTAGGATACCACACTTGCGATTGTAATCCGCTGTCTGTAAACGAAAAAGTACAAGATTTAATGACTGTTTACCCAAATCCATCAAATGGAACTTTCAATGTTAAAGGTTTGAAAGGAATTGAAAGTGTTGCTGTTTATAACACACTCGGTCAAAAAGTTGCCAATATCCAGACTAATGGAAAGACAATTATTACATTTGATTTAGATTTTAAAGGATTGTATATAGTGCGTTTCTCTCATTCCAACGGTGAGAGTACAACGAAAAAAGTAATCGTTAAATAATTCATTCTAAGAAAAAAAAAGAGGTCGGTAATCGACCTCTTTTTTTTCTCTAAAATTTCATTTATGAGGATATTATTCGGATTAATATTAATATTAATCACCTTGCCATCTTTCGCACAAGAATTTGTTATTAAAGGGAAAGTGCTCGATAATTCAAATAAAGAGCCACTCGTGGGAGCTAAAATTATTGTTAATGAAACAATAAAAGTTCTTTCTGACTATGATGGGAATTATACAATTAAAGTAGATAAAGCGGGTGAATACCGAATGAATGTTACCATGCTTTTGTTTTCGGATGAGTCTTATACTATTACAGTAGCAAAACTCGTTACAAATTTTGATATTTTCTTGGGGAACAGCCAAGAATTGGAGGAAGTTAAGGTGATAGGGAATTTGGTAACGGGCAGAAAAACTCCAGTCGCAGTCACAAAAATTTCTCAAAAACAAATTACGGAAGAATTAGGTTCGCGAGACTTGCCTATGTTATTGAATGCCACTCCGGGTGTATATGCTACACAATCTGGAGGTGGTGATGGAGATTCTCGAATTAACGTTCGTGGTTTTGATCAACGGAATATAGGTGTTTTGATTGATGGTGTTCCTGTTAATGATATGGAAAGTGGCGCGGTATATTGGTCAAACTGGTTTGGTTTGGATGCTATTACTTCAACTGTGCAAGTACAGCGTGGATTAGGAGCTACTAAATTAGCTTTACCCTCTATTGGTGGTTCTATTAATATTATTACCCAAGGAGTAGGAAATAAAAAAGGTGGCTTGGTTAAACAAGAATATGGTTCAGGAAATTTATTGAGAACGTCCTTTTCTTATAACTCAGGTTTAAATGCTTCTGGTTGGGGAATGACTCTTTCTGCAAGCTATAAAACATCAGAAGGATGGGTAGATGGAACTCCGTCAAAAGGTGTATTTCTGTATACAAAAATCCAAAAGCGTTGGGGAAAACACTTAACTTCTTTATCTGGTTTTATGGCTCCGCAAGAGCATGGTCAGCGTTCTTATATGAATCCAATTGCTTATTGGGACGAGAAAACAGCTATAAGTTGGGTATAGTAGTTCCTGACTCAGCCCAAATTCCAACACGTTACAATAACGGCATTCGTTACAATTCTCAATGGGGTTATTATACGGATGACCAAGGAAAAAAACAAGTCAAAAATGCAGCCTTAAATTTTTATAACAAGCCACAAATAACTCTAAAAGACTTTTGGATTGTTAATGAGAAACTATCAATTTCGAATTTGGTGTATGCTTCTATCGGCAGAGGTGGAGGGACAAGAATTATGAATTCATCAGGAATTTTATCGGATACCACCGATGGAACGATAAACTGGGATGCCATGATTAAATC
>JBDNIA010000475.1:0-2838 GCA_041688525.1 Crocinitomicaceae bacterium
TAAAGAACAGGAAATCAGATAAATCAAGCCTTTTGTTTTTCTTAATTTTAGGTTCATTTGTTGCTGTTTTTGTTGGACACAGCCTATTTTGGTGGAAAGGTATTTTTAATTCCATGGGTTTGCCTCGTGTTCTTTTAGCCGTATATCCTGCAATTGTTCTCTTGGCTTTAGTCGGTACAAACTGCTTACTCGATTGGATAAAACAACCTACAATGAAGCAAGTTGTTTTAGGTGCTATTTGTGCGGTAATCGCTATTTTCCCTTTTACAAATCGCTCACAAGGCGTTGTTTACAATGAACAACTCTTTGAAATCACAACCAATACTATTTTGATAAAAGATATTAAACCTTTTATTGAATCAGCATATCCTAATTATCTCAATATGAAACTATACTATACACATCCTGCTATTAGTTTTGTTTTGAATCAAGATTATTTTGACGGAAAATACCACCAAGAACTTCATGAATTACAAAAAGGCACACTCGATAAAAACACACTTATTATTTGGGATAATAAAATGGCGATTCTCGAATCCAATGTGAAAAAAGCAGATTTAACAAACCGAGGTGATTTGAACGTTCTTGCTACTTTTCGGAGGAACAAAAATGGAGACGTGGTTGAATTTGTGGTTTTTGCCCCGAAGCATTAAATCTTTATTGATTGAAGTTTAGCATAAAAACTTCTTTTTCGGGATCAAAAACGTTGGCAGTTCCTTCTGAAATTCCAAACCTGCATTATTCATCTTCCAATCCTATCAAATCAGTATCTTAGCCAAAAATTATATTCCATGACCAACAATGATGTTTTACGACGACTTCGCTACACTTTTGAATTGAATGACGATAAAGTAATGTCGTCTTTCGCTTCAGGTGGATATGAGGCAACACGAGTAGAGATTTCCGATTGGATGAAAAAGGAGGAGGATGAAGCCTATAAAAATTTAGGAGACAAATACTTGGCAACTTTTTTAAATGGTTTTATAAATCTAAAACGCGGAAAACGCGAAGGTCCTCAACCTGAACCAGAGAAAAAAACAAACAACAACATTATACTTCGCAAACTGAAAATTGCACTAAATCTGCAAGATGAAGACATGTTAGAAATTCTCGATTTGGCCGATTTACGTTTTAGCAAACACGAACTAAGTGCTTTCTTCCGCAAACCAGATCATCGTCATTATAGAGAATGTAAAGATCAAATTATTAGGAATTTCTTGCACGGATTGCAAATCAAGTATAAAGATTCACTCGAAAATTTCGATTAAAATGAAGTGTGTGAACCATCGCAAAAGGCGCCGTTATTGCTGTTCTTGCATCCACACCACGCTACCATTTTCTTTTCCGTAATTTCTTCTATTCTTGGCGTATAATCAGATCCTTTATGTGAACCATCGCAAAAAGGTTGCTTACTTGAATGACCGCAAGCACACCATGCGTATTTTCCCGGTTCAACTTCCATTACAAAAGGAGACTTTTGAGCTATTATCTTGTTCATTTTCGTTTTTTTAATTTGTTTACCAAGGTAACCAATTTTATAAAAGTATCCCTAAATTCAAATAATTACTACTTTCGGTGAAATTCATTCAAAATGACAGAAATAATAGGTTACGTCGGATCTGCACTTTTGCTTTTCTCTATGATGATGAAAAACATGTCTGCCTTGCGTTGGATAAACGTGCTAGGGTGTGTCACTTTCATAATTTACGGATGTCTGTTGGGCTTGGTTCCAGTCATTATTACGAATACTTCTATTTTATTGGTCAATCTTTACTACTTGGTTTTAAAAAAAGCAAAACCCTAAAAAACTCGGGATTAAAAGGGCGAAGCAATTAAAGGATTTTTTTACCACCAAATAATAATCCCTAAATCAGAAAATCCATGGCGTCCCTGCTCCTATTTTACCAAGAATTTTAACCAGAAAACAAGAGAAGCTAAGTTAAAACGCTTCATTTCCTTATATTTGCTTACTTGTAATCGCAATAGAAAAATGAGCCGTCAAAATTTATCCATATACAACAGTCTTACTGGGAAAAAAGAAAAATTCGACCCCATAAACGAAGGTCAAATTGGAATGTATGTTTGTGGACCAACCCTATACAGTGATCCCCACATGGGCAACATGCGCACCTTCATCAATTTCGATTTAATCTACCGTTACCATTTGGCGATTGACTATCGCGTGAAATATGTTCGGAATATCACTGACGCAGGTCATATCACCAACAGCGCTGGCGACGAGGTCGACAGCATTGGTAAAGCAGCCAAAGCTGAACAAATGCAACCGTTGGAAATCGTTTATAAATACAATACGATATTTCAAGATTTACAACGCACTTATAACATGTTGCCGCCTTCTATCGAGCCCACAGCAACCGGACACATTCAAGAGCAAATTGAAAATATTGAGAAGATTATCGACAATGGCTTTGGATATATAGTCAATGGCTCGGTATATTTTGATACGAAGAAATACAGTGAAACTCATGATTATGGCATTTTAAGCGGCCGTAAAATTGATGAGCTAGTAGAAGAAACACGTAGCCTTAATTCTCAAGACGAAAAACGGTTTTTTGCCGATTTTGCCTTATGGAAAAAAGCGAAATCCGAAGATATGCAAATTTGGCGCTCACCTTGGGGAGATGGCAATCCAGGTTGGCACATAGAATGTACGGCGATGAGTGCAAAATATTTGGGTAAAACATTTGATATTCACGGTGGCGGAATGGACTTGAAATTTCCGCACCACGAAGATGAAATTGCTCAAAGTTGTGCTGCGCTTGGCTGTTCTCCTGCAAACTATTGGATGCACGCCAATATGTTAGAAGTTAACGGTCA